>NZ_JBPMGE010000001.1:0-11256 GCF_054014795.1 Candidatus Pyrohabitans sp.
CTGAGCAAGGAAGACTTTGAGAAGCTGATAGACGAGCTCGAATCCCTGATGGAAACGCTGGAGGTTGTCAGCGATAAGAATCTGCTTGCCCAAATTTCCAAAAGTGAGGAGGACATAAGGGAGGGAAGAATAAAAGAGGCAGGCAGCATCAAAGAACTCCGGAGGATGCTGTTTGAAGTATAAGCTGAAATTCACAAAGGCTTTTCAGAAAAATATTAAAAAATTTAGAAAGAATAAGGAAATTGTTGAGGGTTTAATGGGGAGAATAGAAAAGATTATTGAGAATCCAGATTGTGGAAAACCTCTAAAATATGCTCTGTCAAGTTATCGCTCTGTTAGGGTGAAAAGCAGGTACAGGCTCATCTACAAAGTGGATGAAGAAAGAAAAGAGGTCATTCTCGTAGCCTTTGGTCATCGAAAGAGGATATATGAGGTTCTGCTTCTCAGTGAAGAATAGTCCACAAACAAAAAATGTATTACAAAATTTGCAGTTGGTGTTTGAAGTTTTAAGATGGGATGGTCATAGCGATGGGCAGGGGATTTTTAAAGTTTTAAAGGAAGCCCTCTGAGATACTGACGGAATACAAAGAGGAGGAAAAGAGGCTGGAGCAGAAAGCTATGAATTGACAGTTTCTCACCTTATAACAATCACCCTCCTCCCCTTGCTGTCCCTCTTAATCTCTATCTCTCCACGCTCCATTCGCTTATCCAGTATTGCCTTAAGGGCCTTGCAGAGGGATTTTAAGTCTTCTTCATGCTCCATACTCATCCACCTCCGCCTTTATTCTTGTCCACAGCTCCCACAGATTCTCCCTGACAAGCCTATGCATCAGATACTCCTCATCCAGGTGTTTCTCCAGCAAGTAAGCGATAACTTTAACCTGTGCTTCTGATTTTTTCACATCTATGCCTTTTTCAAGTAGCTTTAGCTTGTCCACCACTACATCCTCCAGGCTCACAACCTCAACCTCAACATCCTTAACCCTAACCCTGTCCAGCCTCCCAGCCTTCGGTATCTCACCCATGTACTCAACAATTATACCAAGATCCTCATGTACAAACCTGTTTTCTGTGCCTATGCTTCTGAATCCAAGGTCTCGAAGTACCCTTCTTATTATCTCAGGCTTTTTTCCCACTATGTCTATATCCGCCGTGGTGTAGTACCCGGCGGTTAAAAGCGCGACCACAGCGCCACCAACCACGGTAAGCCTGACGCCGTGTTTTTTCAGCACTTCATTTATGATACCGGCGATGTAGATTCTCTTTTCCTCATCCCTATCAAGGCCAGCGCTCTTTACCTTCCTAACGAAATCTTCCCGATTCATTTATGCTCTCCTTATTCTAAATTATAAAACTGCAGGTAATTAAATCCTTGCCATCGCCGGGGCGCTGACCTTTTAGACGTTACCTCACTCACATTAGGTTATGATAGGCATCACCGCCCTGGTGCCAGCGGAGGTAATATACTCCTGCGGCGAGGCAGCGCTGGACCTCAACAACTTTGTGCCTAATTCAAAGCTCGAACCTGAGGACAAGCTGTGCGCCTGGACGGCTATCTGGAGAGAGCTGGTGCTGAGAGGGGAGGTTAAAATCGACAAGCTCGTCGTAGTCGCGGGCGGTGACTGCTACAATGCCCTGGTGGAGGGGGAGAAGGTTGAGCTCGCCGGCAAGCCCACGCACTACCTCACCTACCCCTTCGACGGCGACCACAAAGCGATGTTGGAGCAGCTCTCCTCGCTGGCAGAATTCCTGGGTATGATAGAGGAGGAGGCCTTTGACGAGGTGGCCGAGCTGAAAAAGCTGGCCCTTGAGGTGCATGAACAGCGCTGTGATGGCGAGCTGAGCGCTGAGCAGGGATTCTTAATAGAGGTCTCAGGGAGTGACCTCATGGGCAGCCTGGAAAAATACCGCTCCGCCATAGAGGGTGTAAGGGAGGAGGTGGTTGACTACGAGTACCGCATCGCCCTGCTCGGTATCCCACCCATCTACCCCGACTTCCATGCCTTTCTTCAGGAACTCGGCTTGCACGTGGTCTTTGACGAGATGCCCTTTGAGTTCATCCGCCACTCCGGGAAAAACCTCAAGGAGGTGGCGAGGAGCTACGCCAACTACACCTTCGCGGGGCACATAAAGCATCGTCTCAGATTCCTTGAGTCGCAGCTGAGACGTCATCGCATCGATGCAATAATCCACTTCCAGCAGTTCGCCTGCCACCACAAACTCGAGGACCGCATCCTCCGTGATTATCTGCATGACAAGCTGGGCTACCCCTACATGACAATAGAGGCTGACCTGCCTTCGCCCACACCCCAGCAGGCGAGGCTCCGTCTCGAAGCCTTTGCAGAGCGTCTAAGGGAGGTGTGGTGATGCTCATAGGCTTAGACGTGGGCTCGAGGGCGGCGAAGGCGGCTTACTACACCAGCGATGGCTATGAATTCAGGGTAGTGCGCTCGCAGAGCTGGGAGGACCTGCTCAGGGATAGGGAGGGGGTTGTAATCTCCACGGGCTACTTCCGCAAACGCGTACCCCATGATTTTAATGTAACCGAGATAACCACAGCGATTTACGGCGTAAGACACTTTGTAAAGCGGAAGGTGGATGTGATAGTGGATATCGGCGGACAGGACACAAAGGTGGTGGAGATAGCAGGTAATGACTTCCGGATGAACGACAAGTGCAGCGCAGGCACGGGCACCTTCCTGGAGTACATAGCAAGCTATTTCGCCCTGGATGTGGCCGAGCTCGCGAAGCTGCACCGCTCAGCGAAGTGTGCAGCGCCCATAAACTCCACCTGCAGTGTATTTGCCCAGAGCGAGATAGTCTCCCGCCTTGTGGAGGGCTACACAAAGGAGGAGGTGATTAAGGGCGTGCATCACGCCTTCGCCAGGCGAATAGCTCAGATGGTGCCAAAGCGCGCCAGGAGTGTGGCTGTGATTGGGGGCACCGCCAAGAATAGGGGTGTGGTGGAGGCGCTGAGTGAGGTACTCGGAGTAAGGGTTTATGTGCCAGAGGAGCCGCAGGTGGTGAATGCGGTTGGTGCAGTGGAGTACCACCTTGCAGGGGAGGGGTCGCGCTGAGGGTTTACCTAATCCCCTTTGGCAGCGTCAGAGAGAAGTTTGCCCAGAGGCTGTGCAGGGCAATAAGTACGCGTTTGAATGTGGAGTGTGATGTTCTCCCCAGGCATGAGCTTCCCAGAGTGGGATACAACCCCTCCAGGAGGCAGTATTCCGGGGATGTACTTCTCGAAGAAGTTACAAGGTTCAGAGTCCAAACAGGGGCGAAGCACCTCGCTATATTCGATGTTGATATGTATGCACAAAACCTCAACTTCATATTTGGAATAGCTCTGATAGGCGGTGAGTTTGCACTTATATCGCTGAAGAGGCTTGCCAACGTCCCGGCTGAGCTCGACAAAACCGAAGGGGAGAGGCTCATCTTTGAGCGCGCTTTAAAAGAGGCGATACACGAGCTGGGGCACACCCTGGGCATGACCCACTGCAACCGAAAGGAATGCGTTATGTCCTTTTCAAACAGCCTCGAAGAGGTGGATGCGAAGAGCGCAGACTTCTGCGAGGAGCACAGGGCAAGGCTTAAGTTTGTCTACGGTGGTGCATCAGATTTATAAACTCCCCACTTGCTGGTGTAAAAGCTGAATATTCTGAACAGAAAATTAGCGAGGAACCAGGCTTTGATATTGTTGGCAACGTTAAGTAAAATCAAAGCTCTAACTGGGGCCGTAGGGTAGCCTGGTCATCCTCGTGGCTTTGGGAGCCATGGACTCCGGTTCGAATCCGGGCGGCCCCATCGGTTTAACCTAATCGAAGCAAAAATAAGCCTAATACGTTAAACTTCTACATCAATAACAGGTGTGAACATGAAATTCAAAGTTATAATCCGGGAGGATAAGGAAAGCCCCGGCTGGTATAATGCTTCAGTTCCTTCCCTTCCTGGATGCCATTCCCAAGGCAGGAGCGTTGAAGAAGCTCTTAAGAATATCAAAGAGGCCATAGAGCTGTACTTAGAAACAGATGAAGAGGAGATTGAGCTTGGTGAAGGGGAGAGGATAGTAGAGGTCACAGCGTGAAGCTCCCTACTGTTTCTGGAAAGAAAGTTATTAAGGCGCTAACCAAAGTGGATTTTTATCCGGTAAGGCAAAAAGGCAGTCATGTAAAGCTAAAAAAGAAGACACCAACCGGCACAGTAATTGTAATTGTTCCAGACCATAAAGAAGTCAGTAAGGGAACATTGAGGGATATAATCAAAGATGCAGGGCTTACTGTGGAGGAGTTCTGCAAGCTACTGTAAACCTTATTTGAGCATCAACCTTGCTTCCTCAAAAAATAAAAAGTTAAGATAGTGGATAAATCCCTTACACCTCCACCCCCAAATAGCTGAGCACAAATGTCGTCGAATTTATCACCATATGGGCAGTTATCACCAGCGTAAGAGAGCGGGTTTTTGCGTAGGCGATGGCGAGGATAACGCCCAGGATGAAGATCGGGAGGAATGCTCTGGCGTCGAAATGCACCGCCGCAAAGTACAGGCTGCTGAGAGTTACGCCAGCCTTTGCTCCAAACTTCCCTGCGAGAGCACTGAGCATGTAACCCCTGAAGTAAAGCTCCTCGCTTATAGGGGCTAGCACGGCACCAACCAGAAGCATAACCGCCAGCCCCTGCTCACTCTTGGCAGCCTCCACAAGGGCGCGCTGAAGCTGGCTCTCTCCAATGTAGTCATGAAGAAAGCGGTAACTTATCCTTTCAACAGAAAACATCGCAAGTCCCAGGACTATGCCTGTCGCAACTGTGGCTCTGCCCACACCAAAACCAAAATCTCCCATCCGCCAGCCCTGCTTCCCTGCGATAAGTAAAGTTGAAAAAAGCAGAAACAGCGAAAAAACACTCTGGGTGAGCAGGAAGACGGGTGATGTTAAGTAGTCGCTCAAACTCCTGCTGGGCAGATAGGGCAGGAGCAGGTGGCCAAGAAAAAAGCTCAGGGAATAGGCGAGGATAAGAACCAGAACCCCCAGTTTAATACTGAGCTTCTTTTTATCCATGCATAATAGTCGCCTCAGGGATATATAAATGGGATGTTCCCTAAGTCATGCTCTTCTGCATTAGATGCCTAACGGAACCACATGGTGCATTAATAACCGCAGTCTTTTTAAGTTGCTCTGCACAAAAAAAGGCGACATGCAGATTTCGCCAGAGCTAAAAGAGAGGTACGGCATTCATGTTGAGGTGCTCAGCCTCAGCGGTCTGGAAGTTAAGCCAGCGTCGCCGGAGTTTGCAATCTTCAGAGAGGAGGCCTTCAGAGAGATAAGAGGGAAGTACACCCTTGCCTCACTCAAGAACCATCCTGTGGTTAGGGCGTATCGCGATTTTTACTGGCGAATAGGCATAGACCCCACTAAGCTTCGCCCTGCCTCAGAGGCGCTGGTGCGCAGGATACTCGCGGGCAGGGCTCTGCCGGAGATAAGCAACCTGGTGGACGCGTACAACCTGGCCTCCGCCTTGACTCTGATACCCATGGGCGCCTACGATGCCGACAGGGTCAGAGGTGAGCTCAGAATAAGGACCTCCAATGGCGAAGCCTTCGTGGGGATAGGCGGAAAGGAGATTCTCACCAGAGGCGAGATAGTGCTCAGCGATGAGGAGAAGGTACTCTCCATCTACCCCTACCGCGATGCTGACGCCACAAAGATAACCTCCGCAACGAAAAACGCCATCGTGGTGCTGTGCGGGGTGAAGGGTATCAGCAAAGATTACCTGAAGCAGAGCGCAAATAGAACACTGGAGATAATCTCACGCTTCGTACCCTGCAGGCGGGCTACCAGAACTTGCCCCGATAGTGCCCGGTAATAGGACAGCCCAGGCAGCGTCCAGAGTCGTAAAAGGCACAGTCATGGCACTCACCCGGGGCACCGCAGGGCGGAAAATCCTGTCTCTCCACCTTCATCTTCACCGGAAATATCAAATCGTCGCTGGGTGTTATAACCACATTCATCTCAACATTGCTCACATTCGGATTTGCGCGAAGGTGCTTGTCCACAATCGCCTCAATTGTTGAGATGTCCTCACTCACCAGGAAGAGGCACAGGTTGTTTCTACCGGAGATGATAAGCCCATTCAGAAAATAGGGACACCCTTTGAAGCTGTCGAGAATCTCCACCGTATTCTTTGCACACACATCAACCTTGGCCAGGTAGAGCCCGACGCGCTTGAAGTTCATCCCTATTAAAAAGGAGACCACGCCTCTGTTTTTCAGCTTGCGCAGCCTCACGCCAACGCTGGGCTGAGATATACCAACCTTCTCTGCAATCTCACTTTGAGAAAGTTCAGGATTCTCCTCCAGTAATGAAATAATCTCCCTATCCTTTTCATCTAAATCAAGATGCTCCTTTACCATGTGCACACCTCACGAAATCAGTATAAGACCAAACGATGAGCATTTCATAGGCAAACAAAATATAATTTATAGGAACCGCCTTCACAATACTTGGTTTTTAAAGTATATAACTTTTACTTTTATAAATTATGAAACCCTTTTTTAAAAAACTGAAATCTAGGGGGACAAAACATTAATATTTTTAGATTATAAGTGAGGGGTTATGAGAGGTTGCTATGTGCTTCTACTAAAGCTTGAGAGGCAGGCAGATTTATCGGTGGGGAGGCTGGGGAGCTTCTGCTTCTCACCGGGTTACTATGCCTATGTGGGCTCTGCCCTTCGGGGCATGGAGGCGCGCGTCGCAAGGCACCTTCGCAGGGAGAAGCGCATGCACTGGCACGTGGACTACCTCCTCGAGGTTGCCGAAGTGGATGCGGTGTTCTGCATGAGCTCTGAGAATAGGTGTGAGTGCGCCGTCGCAGGGATAATTCGCAGCCTCAGGGGGGCGCAGGTGCCCGTGCGGAGATTTGGCTCCAGTGATTGCTCCTGCGAGGCTCATCTCTTCCACTTCCCAGAAAATCCTGAGCAGGCGATCTACTCTGCCCTAAGGAGGTTCTCGAGGGAGTCGAATCTCACACTTATCCCCGAGAGGTTTGCAGAGTAGAAGGCAGCTTTGGCGGAGTTGACGCCAATGCATCTTATGCCCAGCTCTTCAAGCGGCGAGACAACCATGCAGGTGTCGGCGATAATTTTAATGTTCTCATTTTTGATGTACCGCTCAGCCAGCTCTTTCACCTGCCGCGAAGTGAAAATCCACACCTCGCGGCGCGGGTTTAGCCTCACAACCTCGAGGACCTCCCTCAAACTTGCGTGGGGACAGCCTATGGTTATCACCTCAGGTTCATCGCAGGTATTCAGGTTTTCCCAGGCCTCACGAAGCTCCTCCTCGTCCACCTCCACCTTCTCCAGCTTCTCCTCACGGTACTCGGGCGTGGCCCCTGCAAAGTGAAACATGGATATAGCACCTGTGGCGAGGGCAGCGCCGAGGGCTTTTAAATCCTCACCCTGGGGGGAGGCACCTGTGAAGACAGGTATACCGCTGTAATTTTTGCCCACATAGTAGCCCAGCGCAGCGTAGTCTGTACTGCTCTTGAGCTCAGCCTTTATCTCCACCCTGAAGCTTCCCCGCCTTTTTTCGGACAAGTGGAGGCCGTACTCTGGTACCCTGCCCACCAGCGCGGCAGCAAGGGCTGATATGGCGCTCTCGCGATTTGTGCGCGCGCCTATCACAGAGTTGGCGTATATCACGCTGCTCGACTCCGCCCAGGCAATGTGCTCTCCGAAGCGCGGCAGGTTGCCTACATAGTAGGGGGTGCAGGTGCACGAGGCAATTACCCCCATGCTCCCATATGCACTGAGAATCTCCCTCTGCTTCTTAATAAACTCCTCCGGAAAGCCAAGCTCCACAGCGAGAATATCCACACCAGCCGGATTGAGCGTGGTAAAAACCATAACCCTGGCTCCATCCTTGGCTAGGTCCTGTAGAAACTCCAGGCCGGCGTCGCCTATTGTCTTGTAGGAAACCCCCGAAATCTGGGCGCTGGTTATGGGTATCAGCCTCTCTGCGTTGTTCATCTCGCCCAGAGTGAGGAGAATCCTCATGGCTCTTCTGAGCGCTTCGCCGTTTTCTCCGTCTAGGAGGCGCTCCTCCTCTCTGGTAAGGTACATCTTCAAGCCTCTTAGCGAGGGGCTAAGCTATCGATGAGAGTAATATTTGTTTTTGGCATCCTGATTCAACAAAACTGAAATGTTTTTAAATTTTTCATTTACATTTGAAGATTTGCCCATGCAAAGAGCTGTCATGCTGAGGAGGATAAGCAATCCATCCCACTGGAAACATGCCCGAGGTCTAGATAGTGCACAATGGAAAATAAAAAGCTTTTATATGTTGTATTTTGTAAATAATAAATGTTATAAATGGATTCCACCATCATTTATATAAAAAAATTTTAAAGGCGCTGCAGATGCTGTGTAAAAATTTGATGGGGGTTGCTCGCATATGCTATAACATAAGCACCCGCTCCCAAGGAGGCGAGGCATATTAACGTGGTCGCAGAGCCCTCAATAGCCCTGGTATTTCTTGCGGGCGTACTGACGGTAACAACCCCCTGCATAATACCCATACTTCCCCCTCTTCTGGCAGGGAGTGTGGGAAGCAGGCTCAGACCTGTTGCAATAGTGGCAGGGATGTCAGTAACCTTTACATTGATGGGCGGATTGTTCTCTGCCCTGGGCATAGCAGCAAGTGCAGCAGGCGAGATGATGCGCTACCTTGCTATTGCCTTCATGATGGGCTTCGGTGCGATAATGGTGGATGACGACCTCCAGGAGGCTTATATGAGACATTCTTCCTCCCTTGTTGAGAAGCTCTCTGGCGTTTTGCCCATAAAAAACAGCGCCAGCTCAATTGGCAGTGCCTTTCTTCTCGGGATGTCTCTAGGTATAGTATGGATACCCTGCGTAGGACCCGTGCTGGGCGCGGTGCTCTCCTACGTCGCCATGGGCGAAGATATACTCAAAGGCTCCCTAATGCTCTTTGTGTACTCAATAGGGCTTGGGGTGCCAATGCTGGCGGTTGCGTATGGAAGTAAGCGCTATGGAACAAGGCTTGAGTGGGTAAGGAGGAACTCAGTCAGGATGAGGAAGATTGCAGGCTTGTTGATAATACTCACAGGCGTGGGCATCCTCTTTGGTGCAGACAGGTATTTGCAGGCAAAACTTCTGCCTTACTTCCCTGCTCTGCTTTAGGAGGCGAAGATATGGTCAAGAAGAAATCCAGGAAAAAGAAAGGAAAGGCAAAGCAGAAGAAAAGCAACATAAGGGTATATGCGATACTTGCAGCCCTTCTGCTGATAGGGGCAGGATTCTACCTGCTAAAGTCCCAAGAGACTGAGGAGGTAATAGAGGGCACGCCGATAATGGTCATATCCCCTGAATCCCACGACTTCGGCATGGTGAGCGTCAGGGGCGGGGAGGTAAGCACAAGCTTTGTTGTCGAGAACAGGGGCGATGGCGATCTGGTTATAAGCGACATGGAAACCTCATGTGCATGCACATCCGCCACCATAGAGTACAGAGGAAAGGAGGGTCCGAGGTTCAACATGCGCGAGCATGGCACCAACCCCAAAGGATGGAGCCAGAGAATACATCCGGGTGAGAAAGCCTATCTGAAGGTCTATTACAGTCCCAGGGTTCACCCCGATATAAGAGGTGAGGTCATAAGGTTTGTGACCCTGTACACCAACGACCCGCAGAATCAGGTGGCCAAAGTGTACATAAGGGTTGTACAGGTGGGGTGAATGAAGAGCATCTACCTCTACTTTTTATTTGTAGTTGGGATCATAGTTGCCGGGAGCGCTGTGAAGTACCTCTCCGCTGAGGGCGAACCTAAGATAGAGGTACTGCCAGCGAGCTACGACTTCGGCGAGGTGTCCTACGCAGAGGTGAGAAAGGTGTTTACGGTTAGAAATGCCGGCGACGCACCCCTCGAGATAAAGGCGCTGAGCACCTCCTGCGGATGCACCAAAGCGTATATGAACAGGACACTGCTCTCACCCGGGGAAGAGGCGGAGCTTATAGTGATCTTTGACCCTCGCCTTATGGAGGTCGAGGTTCTTGGCAAGGTTTACAGGGAGGCCTACATTCTCACCAACGACCCTGCTACGCCGGAGGTTGTTATACCACTGACTGCGGTGGTTGTCAGGGAGGAAAAGAGATGAGGCTGAGGTACCTTGCCCTCCTGATTCTCATCCTTTCATCGCTGCCATTGAGTTTTGCGGCTGAGCATCGCGAGGCTGTGATATACTACAACGAAGCCTGCACAGACTGCACCATCTACATTAAGGAAAGGCTGGTACCGCTGCTCAAGGAGGAGGGTATTGTCGAGGTTGTACTTAAAGATTATGTCAACAACCCAGAGTACAGAAAGGAGCTGGTCTCTCTCAACCAGAGGGAGGGAATTCCACCCAGGCTGCAGGGACACCTCTCTGCGGTTGTGGATGGAAGGATATTCCTCGAGGGACACGTGCCTGAGCATGCGGTGAGGGAGGCGCTTACCTGGCAGGGTAAACTGGTGGTATATCAGGATTCCATGAGTGCGGATGCAAAGAGCTACCGCGTGTGGGTACCGGGAGGGGAGATAAGGGAGTATCCAATAGACGAGCCCCTTTCAACCTACTTTAATGAGCTGAAGGACATGAAGCCGGGAAGGCTTGAGGGGATGTATTCATCCTCGGGCATGCTACCTCTGGTTATTGTTACCGGGCTGCTGGACGGTATAAACCCCTGCGCCTTTGCGGTGCTGCTGTTCTTCATCGCCTTCCTGTTCACAATCAAGAAGACCCGCGCCGGTGTACTCAAGATGGGCGCGGTTTACATCTCAGCTATCTACCTTGCCTACTTCCTCATAGGCATCGGCATAATGAAGGCGCTGATGTTTACAGGCAAACCCCACTTCATGGCAAAGCTGGGCGCCTACCTCATAATAATCCTGGGACTTATAAACATAAAGGACTACATCAACCCCTTCGCCTTCCCGGTGCACCTCCGCATTCCGAGCTTCAGCCATGCCACGCTGAGGAGGTGGGCGTACAGGGGCACCTTCCCCTCGGCGGCGGTGCTCGGCTTCCTGGTGGGACTGTGCACCTTTCCGTGCTCAGGCGGAATATACGTGGCAATTCTCGCCCTGCTCTCGGCGAAGACCACATACCTGCAGGGGCTGGCATACCTAATGCTGTACAATCTGATGTTTGTCGTGCCCCTCATAGTCATCCTCGCCCTCGCCTCTAATGAGAAGGTTACAAAGCGGCTCAA
>NZ_JBPMGE010000002.1:0-19833 GCF_054014795.1 Candidatus Pyrohabitans sp.
AAGGTCGCCCTTCCAGAGCGGCATATTATAAAAAAATTCGCCCCGAAGGATTTTAAGCTTGAGACCACGACGGTTTGGAGCTTTCCAGAGCGCGGGGACTGGGCAACTCACAGAGGAAACTACCGGGGCAACTGGTCGCCCTACATTCCCAGAAACCTCATTCTGCGCTACACAGAGAAAGGCGAGCTTGTGCTGGATCAGATGGTGGGCTCGGGCACAACGGCGGTGGAGTGCAAGCTTCTGCAGAGACGCTGCATCGCCGTGGACATAAACCCTGAGGCGATAATGGTAACGCGGAATAGGCTTAACTTCTCCTACTCGCCTCTGGATGAGGAGTACGAAGAGCCTGAGATAAGAACCTATGTGGGCGACGCCCGCAACCTTAATTTAATCCAGGACGAGAGCGTGGACCTCATCGCAACGCACCCGCCCTACGCCGGGATAATCTCCTACTCAGCAAAGCGACTGCCAGGCGATTTGTCTGCGCTAAAGCTGGAGGAGTACGTGGAGGAGATGCGCAGCGTCGCTGAGGAATGCTACCGCGTGCTAAAGCCGGGAAAGCACTGCGCCCTGCTCATCGGCGACACGCGCAAGCACAGGCACTACGTGCCCATAGCCACGAGGGTGCTCCTCGCCTTTCTCGAAGCTGGTTTTGTGCTGCGCGAGGAGGTAATAAAACTCCAGTGGAAGATGAAGGCAACTCGCGAAAGGTGGCGCGGCAGGTATGACTTCCTGCTCATAGCGCATGAGCACCTCTATATCTTCAGGAAGCTGGCTGAAGGAGAAAGAGCGAGCAAGTTTAAGCACAGCATGAGGTGGCGCTAGACAGTTGCCTGTGCTTCCTTGAAAGTAAAAACAGGTACATCCAGCCTCTTTTTGGCTTTGGGGCGGGCAGAAATCAGATAATCTATCGTTTTTGATACCTCTGCAGAGAAATACTTCTCGCCGCAGGCTTCACACACTCTAGCTGGGACATCCTCAATCACAATAAGCTCATCCTTTACCCACAGCTCGACTTTCACCCTGTCTTCCTTCAACCTTCCCCCACAGATAGCACATGTCATAGCTTCTTTCTCCTTATTGCTTCAATATCCATCATGTATCAGAGTGTGGTCTGAGTAATTTATATTTTCGGAAACCTCTACATCTTCAAGAAGCTGGCTGAAGGAGAAAGTCTGAGCAGGTACAGGGCGAGTGCAGGGTGGTACTACTCCAGCACCCGTATCCCCTCCCGCGTGAATCCCAGGCGGAGGATATCCTTGGGGTGGTCTGTACCCTTGAGCTTGCGCACCTGCAGCCCGGGTTTGAATGTGGAGGGCGTCTCACCCTGCTGCAGATAGAGGTGTATAACCCCATCAGCCATGTAGCTCTCAGGCATCGTCGTCGCCTCGGGAGAGAACTCCGCCACAAGCAGGGTAAGTGTCTCCATGGCTTTGAGCACCGTAAACAGCTCGTGCAGGAAGCGGCGATAGTCCTGGGGCTCTGTGAAGGTGTAGGAGAAGGGAGTTATTGAATCTATAACAACCCTGCGAGCGTCGCTCCGGCGTATAAAGTCGATGCTCATGTCCAGTGCCCTGCGAGCACCATTTTTCATGAGCACCTCGCTTATATCAAGAAACTTCACCAGGCCCTCGTCCACGAGGCGGCGGTCATAGAAGCGGTAGCTCGCCATATACCTGTGAATCTGGTCCACAGGCTCCGAGATTGCGGTGATGTAGAGCCCCGGCTCTCCAAGCCGGGCGCCATGAAAGAGGCACTGCATACACAACGTGGTCTTTCCAGTGCCGGGCTCACCGGCGACAAGAATAACACCGGGCGTGGGCAGGCCGCCTCCTATGCGCTCATCCAGACCCTTAACCCCTGTCGAAGCGCGCTTTATCTCCATTGGATCACCAGGGAAACTTTTGCTGCTGGATATTTAAGGCTTGGTATAGCGCCGGGAAAGTGAAAGTGGTTCACTCCCCAGCAACCTCTGCACCATACCCCGCATTTTCGACTGCCTTCACAAACTTCTCAGCGCTCTCGCCCTGAGGCACAAGCATCTCCGCCTTACCCTCGCTGAAGGACACCCTCACATCTTTCGCTCCACCCGCCTCAAGGTGACCCTTGATAACGCCCACGCAGCCCTGGCAGGTCATTCCGGTAACCTTCAGCACCAGCTTCTTAAAGGCCTGCTCCTCCTTCGCCTTCCTCTGAGCCTTCACCTCCACCTGGCCGAGGTACCCGCGTATTATGTCCTTGAGGTACCACTCGCAGCACCTGCCCGAGGGGTTCGTGGTCAGACACCACTTGCCCTTCCCTGCCTTTGTCACCTCCTGGACCTCATCGAGGGTGGAGCAGCACTTTTCCTCGATAATCGCCTGCCTCAGCATCTCCTCAGTAACCCGGTTGCAGTAGCACAGAGGCCCGGGTGGCGAGCTTTCCTTGATTCCAATCCTCGTCTTTACCTCCCCTATAGTGAGGTAGACCCCTGTGGCGTTGTTGAAGTACACCACATCGCACTCTCCCGAGGGGCAGAAGTAGAAGCCTCCATCTATTCTATCCCAGTTCTCCTCCTTTATGTGCACTCCCATGGTAAGGGGAAGCACCTTCATGCCAGTGCTCCCGCAGCTTTTGCAAACCTTCTCAGACATTTCCCTTCACCTCCCATTCAGATATTATCCCGACTTTCTTCATCTTAGCAGCTCCGCAGGCGTTACAGCCTCCTCCCTCAGAATACCGCACTGCCTGAGCCGGCCTTCGTAGAGCTGGATGTGGTTCCTAATTCCTGATATCAGCTCCCTAATCTCAGGGGCAAGGCGGTACACTCGCCTCCTGCCCTGCCGCTCCACATCCACAAAACCGCAGTTGAGGAGGCACCTCAGGTTGTGGGATACCCTGCTCTGCTCATACCCCAGAGCGTCGCACAGCTCGAGTACTGACATCTCCCTCTCCATGAGCTGCATCACTATGTCGAAGCGGGTGCGGTTCGCAAGCACGCCTGCGAAGAGTTTGAATGATTCGTACATCATAATTCCAAAAAATCTCCAAATATGGCTTTGCCGTGTTCCAGGGCTTCGTCGGGTGAATAGGCCTCCCCATCCCTGTATTCTGGATTTTTCAATCTCCATGCCAGCAGATGCTCCCGGGAGCAGAAGAAGTTGATGAAGGGGCACAGGGTTTCTGCTGTGCATCCACACCTCTCCCTCTCGGCAACAAATTCAACAGCGTCCTCGGGGGTTATGGAGGTTATCCTGCCCTCCCTGACTGCAATCCTTATTTCATCTTTGCATTCAGGGCAGGTTGAGAGTACGGTTATATCCTCACCCAGCATGAAGTGCACGCCGAGGGCGTCAGTGGCGCATAGAGCATATACCTCATGCCCATCCTCAAAAATCACCCTGTGGTGTGTGCCAACAGCTGAAAAGGGATACGCGGATATGATATGACCTCCCCTGCTCCGCAGGATGTCGGCATTTCCAAGCTTTTCTATGGCTTTGCTGACTGTGTCGATGGGCAGAGCCAGCTGTGCCGCGATTTCCTCAGGGGTGGGGGCTCTGCCCCTGCTCGCAAACCCCCTGAGTATGCATTTCCGGATTTCATTCTCAAGGTGGCTTAATTCCGCCTCCCTTATCCTACCTTTCACCGCTTTCCCAATTTGCTCCATAAGCCTTTTCATGACAAGTGCATCATATGATGCAGGTCTCATATAAAGTTTTGCCCGCACTCAATGGGAGTGCCTGTGGTGCGTATCCGGGCAGTGGATGTGGGCGTGCGCAGTCTCCTCATGGACGTGCTCATGGTTATGATACCCCAGCTCACCCTCGTGCTCATGGGTGTGATGCCCATCGTCATGCACATGATAATGCTCATGCACCACCCTGTCATGCCTGTGCATGTGGCCATGCCTCTCAATCACCATAAGCACAGCACCCGCGCCCATAAGCACAGCACCCGGTAGCATGGCCCAGCCCATCCACTCACCAAGAAGCAGAACAGAAACAGCTGCGCCCACAAAGGGTGCAAGGCTGAAAAATGCCCCTGTTCTCGCCGCTCCCAGACCCTGAAGCGCCATGATGAAAAGCACCAGGCTTAGGCCGTAGCTGAAAGCACCCAGAAGCAGAGCCACCAATGTTGCCTCTGTAAAAGGGAAATCCACACCAAGGTGAGCAGCTATACCCAGGGATATCAGCCCGCCCACCAGACCCTTGCTCATGGCTATAAGGATGGGGTCCCTGTCAGATATCATGCTGGTTAAGTTGTTGTCCATACCCCAGAAGAACATGGCAAGAACCACAAGCAGCGAGCCCAGAAGGTTGAACTGCCCGGAGGTAGAGTCCCAGGTAAGGAACACACCGCCTATGCTTATGAATGCGAGCGCCGCCCAGAAGTGCCTCCCCGCATGCTCCCTGAAGAGCAAAAATGCGATGAGTGCGGTGGCAGCACCCTCAAGGTTGAGCAACAGGGAGGCTGCAAAGCCAGAAACCAGAGTTAAGCCCTTCATCAACAGGATGGGCGCGAGCACTCCGCCGGTAACTATGGCACCCGCCAGCCACGGCAGATCCCGTCTGTTCAGATACAGCCCTCTCTCCACACCCATAACCCTTTCGCCTGCCAAGAATAAGCACAGACCCAGAAAGGCGCCGAGATAGAGAAAGCCAGCAAGGGCAACAGGAGGAATATCCCTGACAAGAATTTTGGCCACAGGCGGGGTGATTCCGAATAAGACGGCTGAGAATATTATGTATACCAGCGCCCTGCTGTTCATGGCAACACCTACTATTTACCTCACACTCACATCTGTATAAAATTCTACCTCAACGTGGGGAGCCTCAGTAAGGGATATAAGCGTTGAAGTAAAATTTAAAATTCATGCAGGAGCTTGCAGAGATATTCAAAACCACCCTGGGGATTGGGCGCAAGGAAGAGGTTCTTCTGGTCACCGACGATGGGATGCTTGAGGTTGCAAGGCTTATAGAGGGCGCCCTCCGCGAGCTGAGCGATGAGGTACTCGTGCTCAGGATGAAACCACGCTCAATGCACGGCGAGGAGCCGCCCCGCGTTGTGGCAGAGGCGATGAGGTATGCGGATGTGGTTCTCGCGCCCACGAGCAAGTCGCTGAGCCATACCTCAGCGAGAAAGCGCGCATGCGAGGCAGGGGCGAGAGTGGCGACGCTTCCTGGAATTACTCTGGAGATGCTCACCTCAGGTGGAATGCTTGCCGACTACCGCGAGGTTAAGCGCCTTGCTGAAGAGGTGGCAGAGAGGCTAACCAAGGCCGAGAGAATTCGCATTAAAACCGCGCGAGGCACAGACTTCGAAGCAAGCCTGAAGGGCAGGAAGGCGCTGGCTGATACGGGTATACTCACAAAGCGAGGAGACTTCGGGAACCTCCCGGCTGGTGAGGCTTTTATAGCGCCGGTGGAGGGCGAGAGCGAGGGCGTGCTCGTCTTCGACGGCTCCTTCGGAATACTCGGGAAGCTTGCTGAACCCTTGAGGATACGCGTAGTCGAGGGGAGGGCAGCTGAGGTAGAGGGCGATGAAGGCAGGATAAGCGCACTCTTCCAGCGCTATGCAAATGCAAGCAATGTGGCGGAGATAGGGATAGGTGTAAATCCAAGGGCAAGGGTTATGGGCAATGTGCTCGAGGATGAGAAGGCTTTCCGTACAATCCACGTAGCCTTTGGCGACAACCACACCTTCGGCGGCAATACCAGGGCTGAGGTGCACCTCGACGGAGTCATGCTCAACCCGGATGTGTGGCTCGACGAGGAGAAGCTCATGGAAAAGGGGAAGCTGCTATGTTTCCGGTGATGCTCAACCTGCGCGGCAAGCGAGTGGTGGTCTTCGGAGGGGGTAAGGTTGCTGAACGAAGGGTGGCCAAGCTTCTCAGCGCTGGAGCAGAGGTTAAGGTGGTCAGCAGGAGCTTTTCGTCAAGGCTCAAAAGGCTCAGCGGGAAGAATCTAAGGTTAATCGAGGCGGAGCTGAGCGAGGCCAGCATAGCGCAGCACATGCGCGGTGCTCTTCTGGTCTTCGCAGCCACTGATAGGGCAAAGCTCAACGAGGCAATAGCTGCTCAGGCGAGAAGCGAGGGCAGGCTGGTGAATCGCAGCGACGCTGTTGCCGACTTCATCGTACCTGCCTCCTTTGAAGTGGATGATGTTATTATCGCAGTGTCCACCCACGGCAAAAGCCCTGCAGTTGCGAAAATAATAAAAAGGAGATTAAAAAAAGCCCTGACACAAGAAGATATTCTCTTGGTAGAATTACAGGAATTTTTGAGAGAAGCTTTGAAGCGCAGAATAGATGAGCAAAAGGACAGGAAAAGGATGCTCAGGGCAATTGCTCGTGATGAGAGAATTCTTGAGATGCTGAGAAGGGGCGACCTAGAAGGGGCGAAGGCCCTTGGGCTTAAGTATCTGGAGGCTTGAGATGCACACCGTCAATATTAGGGTAACCCACCACCGCGCTGATGTTGCCACGCTGGAGGTTTTTGCCTTCCCTGATGTCAAGAAGGCTCTTAAAGATATCCATGCCCTGCGCTCTGTTAAGGAGTGCGTCATAATCCAGACCTGCAACAGGGTTGAGATTTTTGCTGCGGCTGAGGATGTAACCCTCGCATACCACGACATCGTAGACTACCTGATGGAGGATGTCATCTCACGCATGCGCACGCGTAAGGCTTTTGAACACAGCGATGAAGCCTGCATTCCGCCCGACCTGCTCACAAAGCATATTGTCGAGTTCTCGGCAAAGCTTCATGACGCCATGGAGGTAGAGTACCATAATGACGCGCTGCGGCACCTGCTTCGCCTCGCCGCGGGAATAGAATCCATGATTGTGGGCGAGGACCAGATTCTGGGGCAGGTGAGGGATTCGTATAACCTCGCAAAAGCGCTGGGAACCGTGGGACCCTTCTTTGAGAAGGTTTTCACAAAGGCACTGCACGTGGGGCAGCTTGTAAGGACGAAGACGAACATAAACAAGGGCGCGGTGTCAATAGGCAGTGCCGCCGTGGAGCTGGCGGAGAAGGCACTCGGCACCCTCGAGGGGAAGGTGGCACTGCTTATCGGTGCTGGCGAAATGGGCAAGCTTGTCGCAAAATCACTTGCTGAGTACAGGCTTAAGTCGATTCTGGTGGTGAACAGAACCCACAAGAGGGCAAGCAAGCTCGCCGAGGAACTTGGTGGCAAGGCAATTGAGTTCAATGCGCTGCGAGATGCGATTGCCGAGAGCGACCTTATAATCACCGCCACAAGTTCGCCAAACGCTATAATCACGAGAGAGCTTCTGGAGGAGGCTCGCAGGGGAAATAACAGCGAGCTTGTAATAATCGACGTCGCAATACCCCGCGATGTTAGCGAGGATGTGGTGACACTGCCGGGGGTGCGCCTCTTTAACATAGATGGGCTTCGTGAGATGGCGGAACGCAACAGGAAGGCTAGAGAGAAGGAGATAGTAAAGGTAGAGGAGATTATAGAGAGGGAGATGGCACTGCTTTTGGGGCAGCTCTACCGTATCGACGTGGAGGGGTTGATACGCGACATATTCAAAGAGGCGGAGATGGTTCGCCAGAGGGAACTCGGCAAGGCGATGCGCAGGCTTGGGAATGGCTTGGGAGAGAGGGAGAGGCGCATTATAGACGACCTTACGCGGGTGCTTGTAAACCGGCTCACCTCCCCAATAGCAGAGAATATACGCAGGTCCGCGGAGCAGGGTGACCAGGAGGCGGTAAAGGTGGCTGAGAAGTGGTTTAGAGGTGGATGACATGGGTGCAGGAGGTTTTCCAACGCGGAGGATGAGGAGGCTCAGGAGGACCCCCATCATAAGGGATATGGTCAGGGAGACTGTACTTACAAAGAACGACCTCATCTATCCCATCTTTGTTGACGAGGGCATAGAGGAGCGCGTGGAAATCGCAAGTATGCCCTCGCAGTACCGCCTGCCGCTCAGCGAGGTGCGCGATGAAGCGCTGGAGGTGGCCAGTCTGGAAATACCGGCGGTGATACTCTTCGGCATACCCTTGCACAAGGACGAGGAGGGGAGTGAGGCATACAACAGAGAGGGGATAATACAGCGCGCAGTGGGTGAGATAAAAGATGAAGTTGGCGATGACCTGGTGGTTATAACAGACGTCTGCCTGTGCGAGTACACCTCCCACGGGCACTGCGGTGTTGTTGAGGAGGGAGAGGTGCTGAATGACCCTACCCTGGAGCTGCTCGCAAAGGAGGCCGTGTCCCACGCGGAGGCGGGGGCAGATATTGTTGCCCCAAGCGACATGATGGATGGGCGCGTGGCAAAGATTCGCGAGGCGCTTGACGACGCTGGCTATGAAAATGTGGCGATACTGAGCTATGCTGCCAAGTATGCTTCCTCCTTCTATGGCCCCTTCCGCGAAGCTGCAAAGAGTGCACCTGCCTTTGGGGACAGACGGAGCTACCAGATGGACCCTGCAAATGCCAGCGAAGCTTTGAGGGAGGTCTATCTGGACATCCTGGAAGGTGCAGACATTGTTATGGTCAAGCCAGCGCTTGCCTACCTCGATGTAATCAGAAGGGTAAAGGAGCAATTCCGCATGCCCACCGCAGCGTACAATGTGAGCGGCGAGTATGCGATGGTAAAGGCCGCCGCAAAGAAGGGGTACATAGACGAGAAGAGCCTGGTGATGGAGATTCTTACATCGATAAAGCGCGCCGGCGCAGATATGATTCTAACCTACCATGCAAAGGACGTCGCTACGTGGTTGGAGAGAGGTGAGTAGATGCAGCGTTCTGAGGAACTTTTCAATGAGGCGAGGCGCTACCTCGTGGGCGGGGTGAACTCGCCTGTGAGGGCTATGAAGCCCTATCCCTTCTTCACAGCTCGAGGTGAGGGGTCAAGGCTATATGATGTCGACGGCAACAGCTACATCGACTACTGCCTAGCCTATGGTCCGCTGATACTGGGGCATGCTCCCCCTGGCGTTGTGCAGGCTGTTAAGGAGCAGATTGAGCGCGGCTCTGCCTACGGCACGCCCACTGAGCTGGAGCTGGAGTTTGCAAAGCGCATAGTCAGGGCGGTGCCCAGCGCAGAGATGGTGCGTTTTGTGAACACCGGCACAGAGGCGACAATGGCAGCGATTCGCCTGGCGCGAGGGGTAACCGGCAGGAAGAAGATTGTCAAGTTTGAGGGTGCCTTTCACGGCGCTCACGACTATGTCCTGGTCAAGGCGGGAAGCGGAGCTACAACGCACGGCGTTCCCACCTCGGCGGGTATACCCGAAGAAACCACCAGCAACACCCTGCTGGCGCCCTTCAACGACAGGGAAGCGATGGAGGGGCTTTTTAAAGAGCACGGGGAGGAGATAGCGGCGGTAATCCTGGAGCCCATAATAGGCAACGCTGGCTGTATTCTGCCCGGGGAGGGCTACCTGAAGTTCCTGCGCGAAATTACCGCCGAGGCAGGGGCGATGCTGATTTTCGATGAGGTTATCACTGGCTTCAGGCTCTGCCTGGGTGGCGCGCAGGAGTACTACGGAGTTGTGCCGGATATAACCACACTGGGCAAGATCGCTGGTGGAGGTTTGCCGATAGGCATAATCACCGCCTCCCGCGAAATTATGGAGAACTTCTCGCCGGTGGGTAAGGTTTACCAGGCGGGCACATTCAACGGCAACCCGCTGAGCATGGCCGCAGGTATGGCGACCATTGCAGAGCTGGAGAAGGGCAAGGTCTACCGCAGGCTGGCTGAGCTTGGAAAGCGCATGCGCAGGGGTTTGGAGGAAGTGAGCCAGGATGCAGGATTTGAGACGCGAGTATACGGCGTAGAATCTATGTTCCAGATGTACTTCGCCCGGGGTGAGGTGTACGACTACGCCTCAGCACTTGAAGCGAATGCCGAAATGTTTCTGCGCTATCAGCAGGAGATGCTTCATCGCGGAGTGTTTATCCCGCCCTCGCAGTATGAGTGCAACTTCCTTAGCTATGCCCACAGCGAGGAGGACATAGACAAAACGCTGGAGAAGGCAGAGGAAGCGCTGAGGGCACTGAAATGAGACTCAGAATAGGCACCCGCGGCAGCAAGCTTGCGCTGTGGCAGAGCGAATACATAGCCTCCCTGCTCAGGGAGCATTTTCCCGGGCTGGAGTTTGAGATGGAGATAATCAAAACCACCGGCGACAAGCTTCGCGATGCCCCCCTCGCCAAGATAGGCGGCAAGGGTTTGTTTGTAAAGGAGATAGACGAGGCTGTGGCAAGAGGGAGAGTTCACCTCGCTGTGCACAGCATGAAGGATGTGCCCACTGAGCTTTTGCCCGAGCTCACCATCGCTGCAACACCTGAGAGGGAGGAGGTGAACGACGCACTTATATCCCGCGAAGGGCTGGGCATAGAGGAGCTGCCCGAGGGCGCTGTGATAGGCACCAGCAGCATGCGCAGAATCGCGGAGGTTAAAAACTTCCGCCCTGACCTTGAGGTCAAAAATCTTCGCGGAAATGTGGACACGAGACTCAGGAAGTTAAAGGCTGGTGAGTACGATGCCATCATCATGGCAAAGGCCGGGCTAAAACGCCTTGGATTTGAGCAGGAGATAACCCAGACTCTACCGGTGGAGCACTTCACGCCGAGTGTGGGTCAGGGTGCAATCGCCGTGGTTGCGAGGAGAGGCGCCGAGGTTATGGACTACCTCAATGCGATAAACCACGAGGAGAGCCTTGTCAGAGTGACAGCGGAGCGCGCACTTCTCCGCGCTCTGGGCGGAGGATGCCAGGTACCGCTGGGCGCATACACGGAGGTTGAAGGTAACACGCTCAGCATGCTTGCTGTTGTGCTCTCGCCGGATGGAGGCGAACGCGTGGAGGTTAAGCTTAAGGACAGCTTGAGCGAAGCGGAAAATCTCGGCAAAGCCGCCGCGGAGGCGCTGCTCGATAGGGGCGCCAGGGAGATTCTGGACAGGGTGTACGGGGGATGAATGAGTAGTGTTTTTAAATTTTGAAACTATTAAGAGATATATCTGCGATGAGAAGTTTTTCATATCAAAGCATGCAAGGAGAGAAAATGGATAAATTATAGAATCAGGAGATTTTAAGATGAAACCAGAAAAATGCAGTTTATGTAAAGGTAACCTAAAAAGAGATGTGACTGATATTGTTGTGGAGGTTGAGGGGAGAATAATATCTATTAAAGAGATTCCTGCTTACATATGCGATGAATGTGGAGAGGCATACTTCACACCCGAAATTTCAAGAAAAATAGATAATATAATGAAGAAGTTCCACGAAGGTAAGCTCTCTTTACACCCAATTGAAGCTGGAGAACTCACCCTTGCCGAAGCCTGAGTAATATCAAACCGAATGTGGCTGATTACAGCAGGTGAATTCCAAAAAATTTTAAGTGGTTATCCCGCCAACAGTCCCTTGATTTCGCTCATTCTTATTGGAGGAAATTTTCATGGCAATATGGCAAGGCAGGTCCGTAAGAAAAATCACCGGCGGCAGGTACAAGCACTTCAGAAAGAAGCGCAAGTATGAGCTTGGCAGAGGGCAGGCAGAGACCAGAATAGGCAAGGTGCGCGCCAAGGTTATACGGACGCGTGGGGGTAACATAAAGGTCAGGCTTTTTGAGACCAAGTATGCGAATGTGGTTGATCCCAGGACCGGAAAAACTCAGAAGGCAGAGATAAAGAGAGTGATTGAAAATAAGGCAAACCCTCACTACGTGAGGAGACACATAATAACCAAGGGGGCGATAATCCTCACTGAGCTTGGTGAGGCAAGGGTTACTTCGCGCCCCGGGCAGGACGGAAGTGTTAATGCAGTGCTTCTTGAGAAGTAGGCATAAATTTTTATATTCCTTTTTTCTATTAAGTTGTTATAAGATGTTCAACTGGTATAGAGGGGTTGCTCCTCCAGGAGGAATAAAGTAAGTGCCTGAAGCGCTCTGGTACGGTGAGATTGTAGCCTTGGCATTACTTTTCCTTTTATCTGGATTCTTCTCCGGCTCTGAAACTGCCTACCTGTCTGTGAGCAGGGCAAAGGTGAATAAGCTTGCAAAGGAGGGCGATGCCAGGGCCCAGATTCTCCTCAATCTTATAAAGCATCCCAACAGGGTAATAGTTACCATACTTGTAGGCAACAATCTGGTGAACATAACTGCCGCCTCGCTGGCAACCTCCCTTGCAATAGATGCATTTGGGAGCAAGGGGATAGGCATAGCCACCGGCGTGGTCACACTTATAGTGCTCCTTTTTGGTGAGATAACACCGAAAAGCTTCTCTGCAACAAACGCAGAAAAGGTTGCGCTCATGGTGGCGAGGCCCATCTATATTATGATGAAGCTCCTCTCCCCGCTCGTTTTGCTGCTCTCAAAGTTTGCCAAGTTCCTGGTGCGAAGCTTTGGCGGCGAGGTAAGGGCAGGACCCTTTATCACAGAGGAGGAGCTGAAGATGCTGGTGGAGGTCGGCGAAGAGGTGGGCGCCATTGAGAAGGAAGAGAAGGAGATGATCTCGGGCATCTTCGAGTTCGGGGAGACGGATGTCAAGGACATTATGGTGCCGCGCATTGACATGAAGTGCATTGATGTGAATGAGAGCATAGAAGAGGCAAGGAAGCTTGTGCTTGAGACAGGGCACTCCCGGATACCTGTGTATGAGGAGAGCATAGACAATATAGTGGGCATCCTCTACGCCAAGGACCTGCTCAAGTACCTCAACTCAGGAGCCAGGAAACCAGAGTCTCTGCGTGAGATTATTCGCCCCGCGTACTTCGTGCCGGAGACCAAGAAGCTGGACGACCTGCTGCAGGAGTTCCAGCAGAAAAAGGTGCAGATTGCGATAGTTGTGGATGAATACGGGGGCACCGAGGGCATGGTTACGCTGGAGGATGTCCTTGAGGAAATCGTGGGAGAGATAAAGGACGAATACGATATCGCCGAGGAGGAGCCGCTGGAGCACATCGACGACAGGCAGGCAATTGTGGATGCGCGAATGAGCATCCATGATGTTAATGATGCTCTGGACCTAAGCCTGCCTGAAGAGGAGTTCGACACCGTCGGCGGGCTCGTGTTCAACACCCTGGGTAGAATCCCATCCCCCGGAGATGAGGTGGAGATAAATGGCGTTAAGCTCAGGGTTGAAAAGATGAGGGGGAGGAGGATTATGAAGGTTAGGGTTATCAGGGAGTAGTGCCTGATTATGGTAACATTATGTTGTAAAAATTTTTAACATGTTACCTGCTCCAAAAGCTTCTGGAGGCGGTGTAAATGGGCGGAGAAATCGTAAGGATGTTCTCCGGGGTGGTGCTGATTGTCGTTGGCATAGCGTGGTATTTTGTCCGTGTGCCAGTGCTCAGCGATGTGCTCTCCACAGGCACGCTGGTACCCTTCTGGCGTGCTCTGCTCGCCGCATTTGCAGCGTGCTTCGGCATCGCCCTGCTGCTCGCTGGCCTGGTGATTGCATGGATTGGATACGACGACTACAGAGAGAAAAGAAGGGCAGAAGCGTAAGATACAATAAACCTTTCCGTTGATATTAAGGTAACATAATGTGGAAAAATGCGCGCAGATGAACTCCTCGATATTCTGGGCAATCGTACCAGGAGAGAGATAATTAAGCTGGTTAGTGAAGAGCCCAGATGCCTCTCTGAACTGAGCAGAGAGACAGGAGTGGAAAAGATGGCGCTTTCCAGGCATCTTGATTCAATGAAAAGGGCTAACATATTAACAGTGGAGGAGGAGAAGATAAAACGGGGCAGACCCAGGAAGTACTATGAGATCATCGACCACATTCAGCTCAAAGTAGACATCTCACCAGAGGAGTTCTCCATGAGGGTGAGGACAAGCTCCTTTGGAGGAAGGGGAGGACTGGCGGGCGATGTGCATACCCTCCGTCTGGAGAGTGCGATGGCTATCTCCGACCCCCTCAAGCGAATCGCCGCACTGGCAAAAATTGCCGAAGATGTAAAGAAGGAGATAATATTTTATGAGAATGCTCTCCATAAGGCAGAAGATGTGCTGGATGAGATAAGGAGAGCTGGAAGGGGGGTTATTGAAGAATTAAACCTGGATAAATCTGAGAAACGCTCAATTCTCAGAATCATTGGGCTGGGAAAGGGCATTAAATTCAACAACATACCTGAAACATAACTGTGTGATGTTGTTGCCATAACTGGCGCAATTTGAAACGCGGCTAATTTGTTAGTCTAAACATTAGAGGAGGTGACAAAATGAGTGAAGTAAGAGTAGCAATAGCTGGGGTTGGAAACTGTGCTTCCTCGCTGGTACAGGGGGTGGAATACTACAGGGATGTAAAGGACGAAGAGTCCATCCCTGGGTTGATGCATGTAAACTTCGGCGGCTACCACATCCGCGACATTAAATTCGTCGCGGCTTTCGACGTGAATGCCAACAAGGTTGGCAGAGACCTGAGCGATGCCATTTTCACAGAGCCCAACTGCACAGTCAAGTTCTGCGACGTACCAGAGCTTGGCGTTGAGGTGCTGAAGGCTCCAGTGCTGGACGGTATAGGAAAGTACCTGCGTGATGTTGTGCCGGTGAGCAGCCATCAGAGGCCGGTGGATGTCGCAAAGGTGCTGGAGGAAGTTAACGCAGACGTCCTTGTGAACTTCCTGCCTGTGGGCAGCGCAGAGGCAACGCGCTACTTCGCCCAGGCAGCAATAGACGCGGGCTGCGGCTTTGTTAACTGCATCCCGGAGTTCATAGCAAGCGACAGGCAGTGGGCCGAGAAGTTCACCCGCGCAGGGCTGCCTGTGGCAGGAGACGACATAAAGTCGCAGGTTGGCGCCACAATACTCCACCGCACCCTGGTGCAGCTCCTCAAGGATAGAGGGGTGAAGGTGGAAGAAACCTACCAGCTCAACATAGGCGGCAACACAGACTTCCTGAACATGCTCCAGGAGAGCAGGTTGAAGTCGAAGCGCATAAGCAAGACAGAAGCAGTTACCAGCGTTGTGGACTACGAGATACCCACCCGAATAGGTCCAAGCGACTACGTGCCCTTCCTAAACGACAACAAACAGGCCTTCATATTTGTGAAAGGGAAGAAGTTCGGCGATGTTCCGGTGACAATACAGGTGAACCTCTCAGTGGAG
Organism: Candidatus Pyrohabitans sp.; assembly: GCF_054014795.1. NCBI lineage: Archaea > Methanobacteriati > Candidatus Hydrothermarchaeota > Candidatus Pyrohabitans > Candidatus Pyrohabitans sp. The sequence continues at coordinate 15,062 of NZ_JBPMGE010000002.1, forward strand.
GATTCCCCCAACAGCGCAGGCGTGGCCGTAGACGCAATACGTGCCACCAAGCTGGCTCTGGACAATGGCATTGCAGGCCCCCTTGAGGGTGTGAGTGCGTACTTCTTCAAACATCCACCGGTACAGTACCCCGATGTCGTGGCCAAGCAGATGGTGGAGGAGTTCATAAAAGAAACTGCGCTGAGCAAGGTGGCACCAGAGCTGGCGCTTGAAGACTGAGGATGCGATGAAGGCAGTTATCCTAGCTGCTGGAAGAGGGGAGAGGCTTGGCCTAGGCCTCCCCAAACCTCTCGTAAGGCTTCTGGGCAGGGCATTGATAGACCGCGTCATGACCTGCCTGAAGGAGGCCGGAATAGAGGATATTATCGTCGTTTACAGTGACCCCCGGGTTAAGGCTCACCTGGAGGGCAGAGCAAAGCTGGTTTACAATGACGACGTTGAACGGGGGAGCGGCTATTCTCTGCTCAGGGGCTCAGAGGCTGCACGGGGCTCGCCCTTTGTGCTGGTGATGAGCGACCACATCTTCGACCCCGCCATGGTTTCAAGGCTCATAGATTCGGAACCAGCTGCAACCACCCTCTGTATTGACAGAAATCTTGAGGGCCGCAATGTGGAAGAGGCGACAAAGGTTCTGGTTGAGGACACTCATGAGATAATCCGCATTGGAAAGGAGCTCAAGGAGTACAATGCCCTCGACACCGGCATCTTCTACTGCACCAGTGAGGTGGTCGAGGCGGCGAGAAGCTTCACTGGAAGATTTTCTGTTACCGATGTGATGAGAAAGCTTGTCTCAAAGCGAAGGTTGAAGGCTCTCGATGTCACCGGCTACTTCTGGCTGGATGTGGATACTCAGGAGGAGCTCAGGCGCGCCGAGGATGAGCTTCTGCGCCGTCTGATTAAACCCACAGATGGACTGATTTCAAGGCACATAAACAGGAAGTTCTCACTGAGAATATCCCGTATACTCGTAAACACATCCGTTACACCCAACATGCTGTCGATGTTCAGCTTTCTGCTTGGAGCCCTCTCAGGCGCTCTTTTCGCCCTGGGTTACAGCATTATCGCCGGGATAGTTGCGCAGCTCTCATCTATCATAGACGGCTGCGACGGCGAGGTGGCGCGCCTAAAGGGCATGACCTCACCCTTTGGCACCTTTCTGGATGCAACCCTGGACAGGTATGCGGATATGCTCATCATCCTAGGCATCATCGCCTCTGACCCTGAGAGGCTTTGGCTGGTTGGTGGGCTTGCCATGCTTGGCAGCTATTCTATAAGCTATACAACATCAAAGGCTGAGCTGAGCGGCATAGTTTTTACAGGCACGCGGTATATGCTAATGAACAGGGATATGAGACTCTTCCTGATATTCCTTGCAGGCGTAGCAAATCAGCTCTTTGCAGTGCTTCTGCTCCTCGCCGTACTTTGCAATTTAGTTGCGCTGCAACGGTTTCTGCAATTCCCAAAGCTTCTGACTGCGAGAGGTGTTAAAGCATGAAGGAGGTGACAGCATGCAACTCTCTGAACAGAAGTATGCTGAAAGACTCCTCACCACCACCTCTTCTCTCTGCCCGGAATGCCTCTCTCTGCTATCTGCTGAGGTCTTTGAACGCAACGGCAGGGTTTACATAAGGAAGAGCTGCGAAGAGCACGGAAGCTTTGAAGACCTCTACTGGGGAGATTATGAGCTTTATGAGAAGGCGCGCAGGTTTGCCCACGATGGCAAGGGTTTCGCCAACCCCTCCACAAGGCTGGAGAGGCACTGCCCCTTCTCCTGTGGTCCCTGTGAAGCGCACCTCTCCCACACAGCTTTAGCCAATCTGGTGGTGACCAACCGCTGCAATCTCGCCTGCTGGTACTGCTTCTACTACGCCGAGCGCGCCGGCTACGTTTATGAGCCCTCGCTAAGGGACATAGAGCACATGCTGCGCTACCTCAAGGCGCAGAAGCCTGTGCCCTGCAATGCTCTGCAGATAACCGGCGGTGAGCCCACGCTGCGCAGAGACATAGTGGAGATTATCAAGCTCGCGAAGCAGCTGGGCTTTGATCACGTGCAGCTAAACACCAATGGAATAAAGCTTGCAGAGGACGCCGCCCTCGCGAAGGCGATAGCCGATGCAGGTGCGGGTGTCGTATACCTCAGCTTCGATGGGGTTACGGCAAGGACAAACCCCAAGAACCACCGCTACATACCAAAGATACTGAGCAGTGCGAGAAGCGCGGGCATGAAGCTTGTGCTCGTGCCAACGGTTATACGCGGCGTAAACGACCACGAGCTCGGCGAGATGGTGGAGTTCGCCTTCAATAACCTCGATGTGGTGCGGGGCCTCAACTTCCAGCCAGTCTCCCTGGTGGGACGAATGCCCAGGGAGGAGCGGGAGAAGCACCGCATAACCATACCCGACGTTATTCTTGCCCTTGAGGAGCAGACCGCCGGTGCTATAGCACGGGATGACTTTTACCCTGTGCCCAGCATCACTGCAATTTCTCACATCGTTGAAGCGCTGACGGGGATGAAGCAGTATGAGCTTTCTACGCATTTCGCGTGCGGCATGGCTACTTATGTTTTCAGGGAGGGAGAGAGGCTGGTGCCCATAACGCGCTTCATAGACGTTGAGGGCCTGCTGGAATATCTCAATGAGAGCGCAGAACGGCTCAATAATGGAACCAATAAGCTCGTGGAGAGGATGAAGCTCATTTCAGGAATCGGGCACTTCATAGACACCACCAGAGCACCAAGAGGGCTTAACCTCTACTCACTCCTGTTCAATGCACTTGTGCGCCACGACTACCGTGCCCTTGCGAAGTTTCACCACAGCGCCCTGTTTATAGGCATGATGCACTTCATGGACCTGTACAACTACGACATCGCGAGGGTTAAAAGATGCGCCATCCACTACGTTACCCCCGACCTCAGGGCGATACCCTTCTGCGCCTTTAATGTATTGCCAGAGTACTACCGCGACGCCATGCAGAGGGAATATGTCTCCAGAGAGCGAGGGCGAATTTAATCTTTTGGAGCCCTACCCGACTTTGAAACACCGCGAAAGCGCCTTTTACCCTTGCTGCGCTTGAGTAAACCCCTGAGTTCAGTGTGGAGGAAGCCCTTTTCCTCAATATCTGCGCGCTCCTCCCTTACTGTAAACTTTATAACAAACACCAGAGCTAGGATGAACAGGGTTGCCATTGCAAGGGTGAGAGGCGGGATTTCAAGGGCTCCTGTGAGTATCACCTCCCTGAGCACCGCAACAAGGGCAATCTCGGCCATGAAGCTCACAGCAACGCGGTGCTCCTTCAGATAAACTATGAGCATGCGGTAGGTCTCCACCAGTATCATTATATACAGTATCTCCGAAACCACGCGCTGGAATTCAAAGGCCTGAGAGACCTCAGAGACTATGTTCATGAGCACCTTAAGGCTGACGTAGAAGACTATTATAGATAATCCTATTATTATCAGGTCCTGAATGGTTTCAAGCGTCTTCCTGAAGATGTCGTGAACCCTGCGGTAGAGCACACGTTCCTCGGTCATTTTCTCCCACCCAGCTTTGCATGTGTCTTCATAACCTCTCCGCCACGTATGAAGGTTATCTCCACCTCCTGCCCAATCTTCTTAGAGGATATGATCTTCACCAGCTCCTCCATGGAGGCGACACTCTCATCATCTATGGCTACGATTATGTCTCCCCCTATTGTGAGCACATAGCCGCGATATATTACCTGCATGTTGCCGCCACGCAGCCCCGCTTTGTCAGCGGGACTGCCCCGCACCACACCAACCACCATGGCACCTTCTCGCACAGGAAGGTTGAGCGCCTGCGCGAGTTCCTCGGTGACGGTTATACCAGAGATGCCCAGCCACGGGCGACGCTCTATCTCGCGGTCCTCTCTGATAATCTTCTCCATTATAACCCTGGCCCTGTTGATGGGTATCGCAAAGCCTATGCCTATGCTGCCCCCGCTGGTGGAGAGTATGGCGGTGTTTATACCTATAACCTCACCACGAGAGTTCACCAGAGGTCCGCCCGAGTTGCCGGGGTTGATGGAGGCGTCGGTCTGTATCAGCCCCTCCATTATGTAGCCCTGTTCGCTGCGTATGCTCCTGTTCAGAGAGCTCACAATGCCCATTGTAGCTGTGCGGTCGAGGCCAAAGGGGTTGCCAATTGCTATCACCAGGTCGCCCACGCGCAGCGTGGAGGAGTCGCCCAGAGGAGCGACCTGCAGGTTATCTGGGGGATTGAGAATTTTTATAACTGCTATGTCGTTGGTGGGGTCGCTTCCTATCAGCTCAGCCTCGTAGTTTCCCCCGTCGCTCAGTTTAACCTCAATCTGGTCGGCATTTTCAATAACGTGGTTGTTTGTGAGCACATAGCCATCTCTGCTCACCACTATCCCGGAGCCTGTGCCTCGCTGTGGGATTATCTCAAAGAAGAAACCGCGCCTCAGCACCGTCGAGGTTATGTGGACCACACTGGGTGAGACACTCCTGTACGCAGAGTTAATCACATCCTCAAGGGACCCGGAGATGTTGACCACAGTGTACTTCGTCTCCACCTGCGGCGCAGGTTTCTCCTGTGAGAGCATGGCAAAGTAGCCACCTGCAGCACCTGCAACAAGCGCAACAAGCAGGAAAGAAATGAGTTTCATAACCTTTTTTGGCTTCAATCTACCCACCACCTGCTGAGAGAGGACTAGGTGCCTCTCCTGCTATAAAAACACTTAAAGGCCAGTGGCATAACGAGGTTAGTATTTTTAGTAACGCGGGGTTACTAAAG
>NZ_JBPMGE010000003.1:0-6065 GCF_054014795.1 Candidatus Pyrohabitans sp.
GTTCTGGGAATGAAAGCAGGCGATGAGAAGACAGTGGAAATTCCCCCTGAGGATGCCTACGGAGAGGCAAATCCCGAGCTCATAATCAGTCTGCCCATGGACATGTTCAAGGAGGCAAAAATAGAGCCCAAGGTGGGGCTCATACTGGAGACAAGCTCAGGGATGTGCCAGATCAAAGAGGTGCAGGAGCAGGAGGTTGTGGTGGACTTCAACAACCCCATGGCCGGGAAAACGCTGGTCTTTGATATAAAGGTGGAGGAGATCCTGAAGGGCTAGCTCCACCAGCCTTTCTCTCTTTTAAGCTTCTGCATGTCCACACTGACAAAATCCTCTGCCACATAACTTTCCTGGAAAACCTCTCTTGCCTGCTTTTTCAGAATTTTCACATTCTTGTACCTGGGGCTTATGTGGGTCAGGTAGAGCATGAGTGCGCCGCCGCGCTTTGCGAGCAGCGCAGCCTCCACGCAGGTTGAGTGGAGCCTCTCTTTAGCGTTGTCCAGCAGCTCATGGTCGAAGGTGCTGTCGTGAATAAGCAGCGCATCTCTGCACGCGAGCTCAACACCCTGCGTGGGGCGGGTGTCGCCTGAGTAAACAACCCTGAACCCCCTCTTCTGCTCGCCCAGCACATCCTCCGGTGAGACAACCCTGCCCTCAAACTCAACCTTCTCGCCACGCTGCAGTTTTTTGTAGAGTGGACCCGGAGGTATTCCCAGCGCCTCGGCCTTCTCCCGCATAAATCTCCTTCCCTTCTTCTCCTCGAATACCAGGGCAAACGCCGGCAGGCCGTGCTCCACCGGCAGAGCTGAAATTGCATAGTTTTCCTTCTCAAGCCTAAACCCTGTGCGCAGCTCTCCCACTTTAATCTCAAAGCTCAGGTCAAAGTAACCCAGCTTAAGCATCCTCTGGACAAGCTCCTTTATCCCGGGAGGGCCATAAATCTCCAGCGGCGCCTCCCTGCCAGAGAAGCTCATGGTCTGGATAAGTCCCGGTAGGCCCAGGAAGTGGTCCCCATGGAGGTGGGTGATAAACACCCGCGAGATTCTCATGTAGCTTATTCCGCTTTTAATAAGCTGCCTCTGCACGCCCTCGCCGCAGTCCCAGAGGATGACCTCACCCTCATAGCGCAGCGCTATCGCTGAGTGGGCTCTCTGCGATGTTGGAATCGCAGCCGTTGTACCCAGGAATACTACCTCCATGTTATGCCTTCCTCAGCACCACTATCTTCCTCACCAGACTGCGGTGCACCCGCTCCAGGTGGGTCTCCACCACTTTGAAGCCCGCGCAACTCGCATAGTCTTCGATGTCGATGCCGCTCGGAGCGAGTACACACGCATACCGCCCGGGGATGAGCATCCTGTAAATTGAGGTGAGTGATTCCTGGTATAGCTTCTCCAGGCTTAAACCTTTCGTGCTTGCACTTATCCCGTAAGGTGGGTCGCAGGCGATAGCATGAAAGTGCTCGGGATAGCGCTTCCACAGCAGACGCGCATCCCCCTTCTCAAGGTGGTAGCGCTCCACGCCATAGTGGCGGAAGTTAACCTCAGCACCGCGAAGAAATTCCTCCTCCACATCAAAGCCGTACACCTCAGCTCCCACAAGCCCTGCTTCCAGGAGTATCCCTCCTGTGCCGCAGAAGGGGTCTGCGAAGCGCTCTCCCCTGCGCACCCTCGTCAGATTAACCACCGCTCTCGCCAGCCTGGGAAGGATAACACCCGGGCGGAAGTAGGGCCTCAGGTGGGGACGCCTCTCCTCATAGGCGCCGCGGTCCACGCGCTCCAGAATGCGGGCCAGGAAAAACCTCCCGGAGATTATGCCCACAATACTGTTCTCTGGCCTCGAAAGGTTCACCTTCTTGCCCTGCGCTGCGATAACTGCACCTATCTCCCTCTCAAGCTTATCGCTGGAAAGATGCTCAGCATGGTGCCTCACCCTGTGCACCCTCACAGCAAAGCTCCCCTCAAATGAATAATCCCTGCGCATGGCGCACGCGAGCACCTCCTCTTCCTCAGCCTTGCAGGAGAAGTACAGTTCACCAAGGAAGTGGGCCATTGCAGTGCGCCTTGCAGCCTGGGCTATCGCTCTGGCAGGAAAATCACCCTCAAGCACCAGAACCTGCTCAGCTTCCTCAACAACCTCAAAGCCTGTGTCGAGCGCCTCAAAAACTGCCAGAACCTCGCTGCGTGGGAGCGTCGCATGTTCCCCGGAGAGGAATACCAGAAGCTTCATGCTTTTCCTCAAAAGAAGGCTATTCCAGCGCACCCGCTATCAAGGGCGCGACTGAAATAAAACTTATCTGCGAGGGTATTGTATTCGTGCCCACCACTTCGCGAGCGCCGGCTGCGAACAGGCGGGATATTGCACTCCCGGTAGCCACAGGGTGCACGCACGCCACGTAGATATCCGCAGCACCCTGCGCTTTAAGCATCTTTATTGCCTCCACCATTGAGCCGCCCGAGTCTATTATGTCATCCACAATCAGCGCATTCCTTCCCTGAATGTTCAGATTCTTGGGCTTTACCACCACTTCACCCGGGCCCAGACGTGTCTTTTCGAGGTGGTCGTACTCGCACCCCAGACGCCCTGCAACTCTCTCAGCCATGGGTAATGCACCCCTATCCGGGCCTATTACAACGCAGTCGTCGAGCTTCATCGACCTGAAATACTCACCAAGCTCAGGGGAGGCGTCTATTTCTCCAGCCTCTATGGTGAAGTAGTCCAGGATTGTACTCTCGTGCAGGTTTATGCCCACGAACTCATCTGCATTCAGAGAGATGTGCTTCGCAAGTACGCGCGAGGTCACCGCCTCACCCTGCGTGAAACTTCTGTCCTGTCTTGCGTAGGCAAGGTAGGGCACCACCGCAGTTATTTTAGCAGCACCTCCCTCTCGAAGGGTCTCCAGCAGTGCAAGGAGTTCAAATATGTTTCTGTTCTGGGGGCGCGGCGTGGACTGGACAACCACGCACTCTTCGTTGGCAACCTCGCCCTCTATGCGCAGATAAAGCTCGCCGTCTGGGAAAACCTTACAGGTAATACCTGCGAGCTCTGCGTTGAGCTCGTCTGCCACCTCCTTCGCAAGAACCTGAGACGCCGTACCCGGAATAACAATCACACTACCATCCTCCTTCAGATTGATTTACCCACAGGGAATATTTATATTTTCATGGAATAAAAGGCATGCGATGGCCTGGGATGTGGTTATCGTCGGTGCGGGCGTTGCAGGGCTCAGCGCAGCGATGCAGACTTCTCGCCTGGGGCTGAGCTGCCTTGTGCTTGAGAAGGTTGTCCCCGGAGGAGGCGCATGTCTCGCCAGGTGCGTGGAGAACTACCCCGGTTGCGGGAGTATTGACGGCTGGGGTTTGACCAGGAAGTTTGAGGCACAGGCTCACGAAGCCGGGGCGGAGATAAGGGAGAGTGAGGAGGTTCTGAGGGTCTTCCCGGGTGAGGGAGATGCTCGTGTTGTTACACAGAAAGGCGAGTACTCCTCCGGTGCGGTGATTATCGCCTCCGGCACCAGGGAGAAGATGCTTCAGGTGCAAGGAGAGCGCCGGCTGCACGGCGTGGGTGTGCACTACTGCGCCCAGTGTGCAGGCTATTCATATCACAATAGGCGCGTAGCCGTGGTGGGCAACAATGAGCGGGCCCTCGAAGGTGCTCTTTTTCTCTCTGAGATTGCATCTGAAGTAATGCTTATCTTCGAGGAGGAGAGGCTGAAGGCAGAGAAACCGCTGTTTGAGAGGCTTGAAGAGGCGCAGAATGTATCACTCCTCCCCAATGCGAGGGTGACCGCCTTCACCGGCGATGATAGGCTTGAAGAGGTTATGCTGAAAGTGGCGAGTGAGCCGTGCACAATCGCACTGGACGGAGTGTTTATCTACGCGGGCAGGGTGCCCAACTCAGAGCTCGTCGAGGTGGAGAAGGATGCTGAGGGTTACATCCTCGTTGACTGCGATATGCGCACTTCTGCGCAGGGGGTCTTCGCCTGCGGTGGGGTGGTGCGTAAGAATGCAAGAATAGCGAGCAGCGTTGGCGAGGGCACGGTGGCGGCACTATCAGCGGCGGAGTATCTGGGGCTGTGGTGAATGTGAAACTTTACATCGACGCTGATGTGTGGCTGAACTTCTGGCAGGATGAAATGATTGGGCTTATACCGGCTGCCCACTACACAGAGCTGCTTCTTGAAAAGGCAATCGATAGGGGGTGGGTGATAGTGGTATCAGATGCTGTCAAAAAGGAAGTATATAAAAAGAAGGTGACTCAGGAAGACTTTGGAAGATTGATAGGAAAACTTAAAAAAGCTGGATTGGTTGAAGAGGTCGAAATCACGCAGGAAGATGTAAACCTAGCATATAGAATATTCTCTGAAAGGCATTTGCACCGCTCAGACGCCCTGCACACTGCGCTTGCCCTAAAGTCAAAAGCGACCATAGTGACGAGAAATATAGAGGATTTTAAAAAAGTTTCTGACATGGTTGACGTGAGAAAGCCAGAGGACCTAATCTGACGAACCAGGCCACTTGAGACCCTTTTCTCTCAGAAGTTCGTTAAACGCCTCCTCCTTCTCTTCATAGGTTAATGGACCCGTATCAGCTCTGCCTTTCATGGAACCTCTCTGCAGTTTTATGTCAATCTTGAGGATCTCTTTTTGGATTTCCTCATCTTTTGTTTCTTTCTCAAGTCTGTCGAGTTCTGCACGAAGCTTCTCAGCTACAGCGGGCATATTATCATCCTTTCCAAATCTCATCAGCAACCAATGTTATATCAAAAAGTGATGCTGAAACCTCACAAAACACCCTCGCGCTTTGCCACCGCCTCGACGTCCTTATCGCCCCTGCCGGAGAGGTTTATCACCACCACATCGCCCTTATCGAATTTATCAGCATTGTTGAGAACCCATGCCACCGCATGGGCACTTTCAAGTGCGGGTATTATTCCCTCCTTCTCGCTGAGGTAGTGGAAGGCTTCAAGAGCTTCGTCGTCAGTGGCGTAGTAGTATTTCGCCCGCTTTATCTCCCTCAGCAGGGAGTGCTCGGGTCCAACCGCAGGGTAATCCAGGCCAGCGCTTATGCTGTGCGTCGGGGCAATCTGCCCGTACTCGTCCTGGAGCACGTGAGTATAGGTGCCGTGGAGCACACCCTCTCGCCCGGCTGCGAAGCGCGCCGCGTGCTTGCCTGTCTCTATACCCTCGCCCCCTGCCTCGACGCCTATGAGCTCGACCTCCGTATCCTCCAGGAAGGGGTAGAAGATGCCCATGGCGTTGCTACCCCCACCAACGCAGGCGACTATCGTACTGGGAAGCTTTTCTTCATGCTTTAAAATCTGCCTTCTGGTTTCTCTTCCTATAACACTCTGGAAGTCGCGGACCATCATGGGATACGGGTGGGGGCCAAGCACAGAACCGAAGATGTAGTTTGTGTACTCCACACTCGCAAGCCAGTCCCGGAAGGCTTCGTTGATGGCATCCTTAAGCGTCCTGGAGCCGCTGGTAACGGGGTGAACCTCAGCGCCCAGAAGGCGCATCCTGAAGACATTCATCTTCTGCCTCTCTATATCCTCTGTGCCCATGTATATCTCGCACTTGAGGCCCATAACAGCTGCAGCAGTTGCAGTGGCGACGCCGTGCTGCCCAGCGCCTGTCTCTGCAATCACCCTGCGCTTTCCCATGCTCTTTGCCAGGAGAGCCTGCCCCAGAGTGTTGTTTATCTTGTGCGCACCGGTATGCGCAAGGTCCTCCCGCTTGAGGTAAACCTTGAAGCCCAGCTCGGCGCTCATGTTGGCGCAGAAGGTGAGCGGTGTTGGCCTGCCCACATACTCACGCAGATAGTAGTCAAGCTCGCGCTTGAAGTTTCTATCCCTCCGCAGCTTCGCATACGCTGCTTCCAGCTCCTCAATGGCGGGCATCAAAATTTCGGGAGCGTACCTGCCGCCAAACCTGCCGAACCTGCCCCTTCGCGTTGGATACCTTCTTGGCATGACATCCTCCTCAGAAGAGTATTGAAGCCTGCGATTTATAACTTTGGTTTATCATCCATATCCATGCGAGCAACTTTTCTGATATATCTGCCTAA
>NZ_JBPMGE010000004.1:0-8151 GCF_054014795.1 Candidatus Pyrohabitans sp.
ATAATATCTGGATTTGATAGTAATCTATAAAGAAGTAATAACGATCCAATCGATGCTGGAAGAATTAAAAAATATTTTTCTGGATAAAATACTAAATTTACCGATTCAATATAAGCTTTAAAAGATAAAAATAATATTGTAGAAATGGATTCTATAAATATCATGTAAACTAATAAGATAGCAATCATTTGTATGATATTATATTTAATCATGCAAACTATATTATCACTTTTCAAATATCTAATTTTTAAAAAGAAATAAAAAGGAATAATAAATATAAATAATACATATGTTAAAGTATTAACTGAGTAAACCAGCGCGTTAACGAATGAATATGGGTATTCTTCCGATCTCGAAGTTAAATAGAAATAAATCACTAGTAATACCGCGAATAACAAGTATATCGGACGTATTCTCATTTCATTATTTTGATTGCGCATTAATTACAATTTTACGAATCTCTCAAATATAAACTTTCATCACTGTTATGACTACTCCACCGTCACAGACTTTGCCAGGGCGCGGGGTTTGTCCACGTTGCATCCGAGCCTCAGAGCGACATAGTAGGAGAGGAGCTGAAAAATCGGGGCGAAGAGTATCGGGGTGAGCGCCTCGCTGCTCTCAGGGATGGTGATGCACACATCGCCAGCCACGGGTTTGCCAGAGGCTATTGCTATAACCCTGCCCTTCCTCGCCTTCACCTCCTGGATGTTGCTCATTATACGCCTCCTGTTCTCCCCTTCCGCCGGGACAAAGGCGACGGTGTGCATCTGGTCGTCTATCAGCGAGATGGTGCCGTGCTTCAACAACCCCGAGCTCATCCCCTCGGCGTGCAGATAGGATATCTCCTTCAGCTTGAGCGCCCCCTCAAGGGCGGTGGGGTGGTTTATGCCCTTGCCTATGAAGAGGTAGTTTCTGACATTGAAGTGCTCCTCGGCGACGCGCTTAACCTCGGGCTCCAGCTCAAGCACCTCCTCCAGCTTCTCAGGCAGAGAGCGGAGCTCCTCCCTGAGCTCTCCCACATCCCTGCCGCGCATCTCTGCAAGCTCCAGGGCAACGCGGAGCAGAAGTGTGAGCTGCGATGTGTAGGTCTTGGTGGCGCACACTGCAATCTCTATACCTGAGCCCTGCATGAGCACATGCTCTGCGATTCTGGTGGCTGTGGAGCCTATCACATTCACTATCGCCGCAGTCCTCGCCTGCTTCTGCTTTGCATAGTGCATCGCTGCCAGGGTGTCGTAGGTTTCGCCGCTCTGGGTTATGCCGATCACAAGCGTGGTTTCGTCCACAACACCCTTGTTCTTAAGCTCAGAGGAATCTATGGCTATGACCGGCTTCTCAGCAAGGTTAGCGAACCAGTACTCAGCCACCATTGCGGCGTGCAGACTGGTGCCCGCGCCTGTGATGTACACCCTCCCGGCGCTGGAGATCATCTCAGCCAGCTTCGCAACATCCTCGCGGTATATCTTGAGGGCACTCGCAACTGTGCGGGGCTGCTCGTGAATCTCCTTCAGCATAAAATGGGCATAACCTTCCTTCCTCGCCTCCTCATCGCTCCAGTCCACATTCATGACCTGCTTTCGCCTCTCCTCGCCCGTGGCTATGCTCTTCACCACACAGCCGCTGGCGGTGATAACGGCGTACTCCCCATCGTCCAGGGGAAGGGCGGTGCGCGTGTGCTTCAGGAAGGAGAAAATATCTGAGGCTACAAACATCTCCCCCTCGCCCAGGCCGAGGACGAGGGGCGACTCCCTGCGGGCCGCTATTATCCTGTCGGGCTCCCTTGTGGAGATTACCAGCAGGGCATAGGTGCCCTCCACCTCCGCCAGAGCGAGGCGCACAGCCTCCTCGAGGCTCGAGGTGTAGTGCTCCTCTATGAGGTGGGGCAGCACCTCGGTGTCTGTCTCGGACACAAAGACATGGCCCTTCTCCTCCAGCATTGCCCTGAGCTCCTCGTGGTTTGAGATTATCCCGTTGTGCACCACCGCAATCTCCTGCGAGCAGTCCAGGTGGGGATGGGCATTGTCCTTTGTCACGCCCCCGTGGGTTGCCCAGCGCGTATGGCCTATCCCCACGCTTCCCCTAATCCGGCTCAGCCCCAGCTTGAGCTCAATCTCATCTATCATGCCCACGTCCTTCTTCACCCTGAGCTCGCCGTCTATGCTGGCAATGCCGCAGGAGTCGTAGCCCCTGTACTCCAGGCGCTTCAGGCCCTGAAATATCACCTCTCCTGCATCCCTTCCGCCAGCATAGCCCACTATCCCGCACATCAGCTCAACCTCAGGAAATCCACAAGTATATCAGCAAATTCAACAACCTCATTTATATCTATTCGCTCCTTCCTCGTGTGGGCAAGCTCCGGATCGCCAGGGCCGAAGATAACCGCGGGTATGCCCTCGCCGCTGTAGTAGGAGGCATCTGTGGTGGCCCTGCTCACCCCGTAGTGGAGCTCTCTGTGCCGGGAAATCGCCCTGGCAAGCTCTTCAATGAGGGGCTCTTCTCTTTCCACCAGGAAGGGTTTTGAATACGTCTCGCTTGCAAGCCCGGCGGAGTATTCCAGCCCTGAGAGCGCCCTGTGAATCTGCTTCATAACCCCCTCCGGAGTCTCCCCGAGGGTCAGGCGTCGATCTATGGTAAAGGTGCACACCTCGGGCAGAACATTCGAGGCTACGCCAGCGCTTATCGCAGTGACCTCCAGGCTGCCTCTGCCCACCTTAGGATGCTCCGGCAGGGGCAAGAGGCGGAGCCTCTCTATGGCGTCCATCGCTTTATAAATCGCATTTATGCCCCTCTCAGCCCTGCTCGCATGCGCCGCCCTTCCCCGGACGGCTATGGTTACTGTAACCCTCCCGCGCTGCCCCAGACAAAGCTCAAGGGAGGTTGGCTCCGCAACTATGGCAAGGCTCGCCCCGCAGCGTCCGGCGAGGGCAGCTGTGCCCGAGGGCTGCGTCGCCTCCTCGCCTACAACAAAGTGCACCTCCACAGCATACCTCAGCTCGCTGTTGCGAAGTGCATGCAGTGCCTCCACTATGCCCGCCAGCCCCGCCTTCATGTCCACCGCCCCCCTCGCAAGCAGCACATCACCCTCCTCGGCGATGCCATAGTACCCTGGCACAGTGTCCATATGCCCATTGAGCACCACCTTCTCGCCGTGCCCCCGCTTTGCAATCAGATTGCCCTGCTCATCCACACTGGTGCGCAGCCCGGCTTCGCCTAACCATGCCCTGAGAAGCTCCCTCACACTGCCCTCGCTCCCGCTCTCACTTCTCTCCGCAAGCAGTCTTTTAAGCCTGTCCCTGAGCCTCGCCGCTGAGCTCATCTCTCAAGATAACCCCTTATCTCTTCCCTGAGAATCTTCATCACCAGCTTCCCCTCCACCCTGCCGCGCAGCTCCTTCATCAGCAGACCCATGAGCGGTTTTGCGGCGCCCTCGCCGCGCTCCCGCACAAATTCCGCCCTCTCCTCTATCACCCTGCGCGCAAGTTCGCGAACCTGCGCCTCTGAGAAGCCCTCCAGGCCGAGTTCCTGCATCACACCCTCGACGCTCTTCTCGGGCGAGGAGCTCAGCGCCCTGATAACCTCCGGTATGGCCTCCTTGGCGAGCTTCCCCTCCGCCACAAGGGAGAAAAGCTCCCTGAAGCTTTCGCTGCGAATCCTCTCCACCGCACACCCCTCGCGGAGGAGCTCTCTCAGCGTGGCTATGAGCGTCGTGGCAACCAGACGGGGAGGAGCGCCGCTCTCCACCAGCTCCTCGAAGAGCCCTGCGTGCTGGCTTCTCACCACCTGAGCCGCCAGCTCCTCGCTGAGGCTGTACTGCCTCACAAACCTGGAAATCTTCTCCTCGTACAGCTCTGGCAGGGAGGAGCGCACCTGGGCGATTAGCTGCGCCCCAACCACAAAGGGCGCGAGGTCTGTCTCGGGGTACATCCTCGCCGCTCCAGGTAAGGGGCGCATATAGCGCGTGTCCCCGTCGCCCAGAGCAACGCGGGTCTCCTCGGGTACGCCCCTCAGCGCCTGCCGGGCGCGCTCAACCACCGCCTCCAGTGCCTTAAGCGCCCTTTCGCGTGCCTCCACAACGAGCACAAAGGCATCGCTCTCGCCCAGGGCGAGCCTCCTCGCTATGCTCTCAACCTCGTCGGCGGAGATGCCATAGCCCGGGAGTTCGTCGGAGTGGAAGATTCCTCCCACCCCCGCCTTCACACGGGCATACTGGGCAAGCTCACTCCCCAGGCGGGGCTCCTCCTTTGCGCCCCCTATCAGGCCGCCAAAGCCGGGCAGCTTCACCGCAAGGGCTGAGCCGCCCCCCTTCAGCACCCTCGCCACCAGCTTTGACTCTGTGGAGGCGAAGACCCCGGAGACGTCCGCAGGAGAAAACTCCAGGTGGGCCTCGGCAACACCACGCTTTTTCAGCTCCTGCGCAATCTCCACAAGCTTCCTCTGCCTCTCAGCCTCCCTCTCAATAATCCTGGGTATGAGGTTGAGCTCCTGCACGCCCTTGATCTCAACCCTCGCCCCGCCTGCGATGGAGACGTTTATATCCTGGCGTATTGTACCTATGCCGCGCTTGACCCTGCCGGTGGCGCGCAGGACCTCGCCTATCTTGAGCGCCACCTCGCGCGCCTCCTCCAGGGAGGTTATGTCCGGGGAGGTGGTTATCTCTATCAGCGGGATGCCGAGGCGGTCCAGGCGGTATACGGTCTTTCTCCCCTCCTCGCGCACCTTCCGCGCTGCCTCCTCCTCCAGGCATATCGTCGGTATGCGCACCCTCCCCTGGGAGGTCTCTATGTAGCCGTCCATCGCCACTATGGCTGTGCGCTGAAAACCCGAGGTGTTGCTTCCGTCTATAACAATCTTGCGCATAAAGTGGATTTCATCCACAGGGCGGGCGTTGAGGAGCAGCGCCACCTCAAGCACAGCTTTGACCGCCTCGGGGTTGGGATTGTGGGGCGGCTCCTCGTCCATCTCCACAAGACAGGAAACCTCCTCCGGCACCTCGTACTCGTAGCACCTTCCCTTCAGGTACTCCTGCAGCGCCGCTCTGTCTATCTCGCCCAGCTCACTCTGCGTAGGCCGCAGACGGCGGATAATCCTGAGCTCAGGCTCCTCCTCGCGGAGCTCACTCTCACAGTTGCAGAACAGCTTGTGCGTGGCAAGCTGCTGGTGTATCTCAAAACCCACGCGCAGTCCTTCCATAGCCTCACCTCAGTAGAAGGCCCTCGCCAGCGTCCTGGGCGTTATCTCACCTGCCAGGCTGCGCTGCATTAGCGAGCGAACCTCCTCGTAGTTCTGCGTTATCCCCAGCACATGCATCAGCTTTACATACGCCACCTCGGGAAGCATATCCTCGCCCGGAATCACACCCAGCTTCAGGAGCCTCCTCCCTGTGGAGTACACCTTCATGTCTACCCTGCCGTAGAGCGTGGAGGTGGTCATAACCACGGGTATGTCCTCCCCGCGGGCGCGTTCAATCGCCGGAAGCAGGCTCTCAGGCACATGTCCCAGCCCTGTGCCCTCGAGGACGATGCCGCGGTACCTGTCAATGCAGTGCTCCAGAAGCTCTGCGCTGACGCCGGGGTAGACCTTGAAGAGGGCAACCCTCTCCTCCAGGCGGGTGTCTGCATGGACCTCGCCCTCTCCGCGCTTTTTACACTCTGCAGAGAGCCTCACCTCTCCGCGTACCTCGCCTATGGGCAGGGCGTTTATGCTCTTGAATGCATCCCTCCGCGAGGAGTGCATCTTCCTGACCTTCGTTGCCCTGTGCACTGCGCAGGCCTCGTCGTCGCTGGTGGCATGCATAACCACCACCACCTCGGCGAGGTCGCTCACCGCAACCTTTGCCGCTGAGATGAGGTTGAGCGCCGCATCGCTGCTGGGCCTGTCGCTGGAGCGCTGCGAGCCCACAAGCACCACTGGCTTGGTGAGATTTTTCAGCATAAACGCCAGAGCGGCGGCGGTAAAGCCCATGGTATCCGTACCGTGGGCCACGACGACGCCATGGGCGGAGCCGTTGAGCTCCTCTGCCACCTCGCGGGCAAGCTTCTTCCAGTGCTCCGGGGTCATGTTCTCGCTGAGGATGTTGAAAAGGAGCTTCGTCTTAACCCTCGCCACGTCGGCAAGCTCAGGCACGGCATTTATTATCTCGGCGGCGGTGAAGGAGGGGTGCACCGCCCCCGTGGCGTAGTCTATCTTCGAGGCTATTGTTCCGCCGGTGCCGATGATTGTTATCTCCGGCTTATCGGGCGAGAACTGGGGCTCCGGGAAGGCGGGACGCCTCACACCCTCCGCCGGGGCCAACCTCTCTATCTTCGCCCCCGTAACCTCTATGCCTATGTTGTAGCCGCTGTCCAGCTTTATTACCACGTGTTTATCGTCGCCCAGCTCACTCCTGGGCATGAGCACGCCCTCATAGCTGCGCTCTCCTTTAAGCACACGTATCCTGTCGCCAACCTCTGCCTTACCCAGCACCCTTGCAGCTTCGCCCCTGTACATGGCCACTACCTCGCCAGCCTCTCTACCTCTTTCAAGAGTGACTCAAGGGCCTCTTTAACTTTGCGCTCCCTCTCTTCAAGCTTTGCCTCTAGCTCAGCCAGCCTCGCCCTGCCCCTTCCTATAGAGGCCTCAACGGCCTGCGGGGAGGGGGCTCCCTCCGAGCGTTTGCCGGCGATGCTCTTCTCTGGCGAGAGGCAGCGCTCCACCTCAGCTCTGCTCAGCCCCAGGGTTTTGCCAATCGCCTCCTGTGCCGCCCTGTCGAGCATCTCCGGTGTAACCTCAGCCGGGGAAAGGCCAGCCTTGACAGCCTCGGCAACGAGCCTGCCCACTATGCGGTGTGCACTCCTGAAGGTAAGGCCCTTCTCCCTCACCAGGTAGTCTGCAAGCTCTGTAGCAGTGAGAAAGTCGCCCTCGCATGCGGCACGCATCCTCTCGCTATTGAACTCTGCAGTACTCAGAATCCTGCCGAGCATTGAAACAGAGGCCTCGAGAACCTCAAAGGAGTCGAGAGCAAGGGGGGAAAGCTCCTGGAGGTCGCGGTTGTAGGCGAGGGGAAGCGCCTTCACAAGCGCAAGGGCTGAGGTCAGGTTTCCTATAGCACGGGCACTTCGCGCCCGCATTATCTCCAGGGCATCAGGATTCTTCTTCTGGGGCATTATGCTCGAGGTGGAGGAAAGCTCATCGCTGAGCTCAACGAAGCCAAACTCGGCGGTGCTCCACAGGATGAGCTCCCCGGCAAGGCGGCTCAGGTTCGAGGCAAGCAGGGCGAGCGCCGCCATGGGTTCCAGAAGAAAGTCGCGGGAGGCAACGGCATCCTGAGAGTTCTCCACCACGCCTGCGAAGCCCAGCATGCGGGCAACCTCCTCCCGCGCTATGGGGAAGCTGGTACCGGCGAGGGCGCACGCCCCCAGGGGGCTGTGGTTCACCCTCCCGTAGGCATCCTCCAGCCTCTCCAGGTCCCTCATAAATGCCCAGAAGTAGGCCAGCATGTGGTGGGCCAGCGTCACCGGCTGGGCGCGCTGCAGATGGGTGTAACCCGGCATGAGTGTGGCCTTGTTCTCCTGGGCAAGCCTGAGCAGCACCTCCTCAAGGGCGAGCAGGGCGCGGGAGATGCGGTTTATCCTGTCGCGAGCCAGCATGCGCAGGTCCAGGGCTACCTGGTCGTTACGCGAACGGGCCGTGTGCAGTCTACCCGCGACCTCGCCGATCTCCTCAAAGAGCCTTGCCTCAACCGCTATGTGCACATCCTCGAGGGCGGGGTCGAGCTTCAGGTCCCTGCTTCTGTATATACTGAGCAGTCCCCCCAGGAGGCTCCTCATCTCCTCCTCCTTTATTATCCCCTTCCTCCCGAGCATGAGCGCGTGGGCCATACTGCCCAGGATGTCGTACTCCAGGAGGTGCATATCAAATGCCAGTGATGAGGTGTAATCTGCAAACTCGGCGTCAACGCCTTTTCCAAGCCTGCCTTCCCTGAGCATTAAACCACCAGTAGAAAATTGCGTCTGGTAATATAAAAAGGCATGCCAAGACAGCCAGTATAATAAAGGGGGAGGGAGGTGTTGGGGAGGGGGGCCCTTGGAGATTAGAAGAAAAAGCAGTCCTAACACTCCAAGGGCATTCTTTCATGATGCACTCCAAATATATAAACTTTACGGTGGTTGG
>NZ_JBPMGE010000005.1:0-13517 GCF_054014795.1 Candidatus Pyrohabitans sp.
TGCTACTCAAATTCGAGCGTCATGAGTGGGTACTTCTTCTCCTCAATGTAACCCAGCTTTCCCCGGCAGGTTACCCCTTCGTATTCTATCCACACACTTGCCTCAAGCATCTCGGGCGAAAGAGAGGCGTATCCAAAGGCATTCTCTGAGGCGCGCTCCAGAACCTCTGGCTTTATCCTCACCTCCACCCTCTTTACATGGGGCTGGTTCATCACTGCCCTGCGAATCGCCTCCTCAAGGCTCGTCCTGGAATCCATGCTCACAGGTGTGCCTATAAACTGGTGGAAGAGTGCACCGAGCTTGATTCCCGCCTCAAAGGCGCAGACCTCACGATGGCTGAGTTCTGGCATAAACCCACCTAGAACAGCTCCATCCAGGATGGCACAACCTTCACGTCATCCCTGAAGAATGTGATGCCGCTTATCTCCTCCCCCCGCTTCCACTCGTAGGCATAGTATATTACGCTGGTTCTGTGCTTCTCTGTGTCCCAGACAGGGCGGGTATAATCCAGAGGTTCAATCTCCACAAACTCCAGGTTTGTCTTTGCCAGAGGCTTTGAAATCAAAGCATAGGCCAGGGAATTCTTCAGGGGGAGCCACTCATTCCATGCAGGCACGTCAACGCTTACCTCGAGATACTCGCCTTCTGGCCCTTCAACACCGGCGAAGCTCTTATCCTTTGTTATTGTTCTTGATGCCTCACCATAGGGTGCTGGTGATGCTTCAGTCAGGGTGGCGCCCCTCACCACCCAAGGCGCGCGAACCCAGCCGAAGGTACCCGAAGGGAGTTTCAATTCAAACGTCTCATACCACTTCAGCACCTTTATACCGGGATACAGCTTTTCAATTTTCATGGGGTCAACAGTACCCTCACCGGAGATTGCCTTTGTTTTTATCTTAATCTTGAGACCCTCATTCGGCTTCAGATACCAGCCGGTATAGGTGCCTGTACTGGTTTTAATTGTGACTGCACTCTTGGGCACCAGTCCCTTGACGGTATACACCTTACCCTGGGAGAGCATTGAATCCTCGTCCTCTCCGTAGATTCTCCACAGCCCGTACTCTCTGATTGCATAGGAGCGGACACTGTACTCGCTCATGTCCAGCTCCCACCCCTTAGGCAGGGCAACGAAGACACGGTAGAATCCGCGATTTTCCACTGTCGCCTCTATGGAGGTGGTTATCTCTGAGGGTGTGATATATCCGTACTCTGCCAGACCTAAGCCCACATCTTTGGCATGCACCAGCGAGAGGCTGAGAAAGAGAGCAATTAGGAGAGCGACTGTGCGCATCGCCATCACCTCTCCTGTTCCATCCAGGACGAAGGTTTGGAGAGTACCATCTGGAGGTTTGCCTTCTCTTTGCTTGAGAGGTACTTGGAAATCAGGCTCTTTGCTTCCTCTTCCCTCATTTCCAGAAGAATCAGATATTCCTCATCGAAATTGCCCACCTGACTCTCTATCTCAAGCTGGCTGAGCTTTATCCCATAGTTGCTGAGAACATCCTCGATATAGCCCGGGTCTATCTTGTTTGCAGCCGCGGCTTTCTGCACCTCTTCCAGGTTCACCACGTAGGTTGTGGAGGACCTGCTCTGCCTAACCCCTATACTTATGGGCCCGGTGAGCGAGCTAACACCACCTGTGGAGATTGAGCCTTCACCCTTTGCCTCACCCCCCTGTCCTGAGATTATCCTGTTTTCACTCTCGCTCAGGCTTATGGAGGCGGCGGCTCTGAGTATTGCAACCACCCGGGCGTCGGTAACAATCCCCACGGCTTCTGTATTGTTTTTGTAGTAGATATTCACAAAGTCATCCGGCATGATAAAACCGCCTGCGGCCTGGGCTCTGGGCAGCCTCACCGGTACGAACACTGTGCGTATCTGCTCAATAACTGTGCTTCTGAGGATGGTGAAGTCCAGGCGCGAGATGGCAGAGGTTATCTTGCTGTAGCCCTTGTATGTCTGATTGCCAGCGAGCATCAGCATCCTGTCCTCGCCGAAAACCTCCTTCTTTGCCGCCGCCTCGTCGCTGAGATATGCGCGCCAGGCACGGTTGGCGGCTCCCCTTATGTCGATGCTCCTAACCTCAGTTATGCTGTTTGCAGCCTTTATCCTAGTAATGAGTTCGTCCTTTTCAGCTGCATACTTTGACGGGAGCCCTGAAAAGGCCTGTTCAACTGCGGCTGTCTTTTGGTTCTTGGCCTGTTCCAGGGCCTGTTTTGCCTTTATCACCTCTTCCTCTGCCACTTTTGCTTTCTCTTCCATGGGTTTTATCAAAAGCTTGTAGCCTGTGAAAAAGAGGCCAAAAATTATGATTATTATAACCGCAATCCCCACAATCCTGTAGAGTCTCTTCCTCCTGTCGTCAGAGGGCGGTGAAGGTGGAGGTGCGGCCTCTGCCTTTTGAGGGGCACGTTTACGCAGTGCCTCAAGACGGCTTACAATATCCTCTGCTCCGCTTTCAGCTTTCTCTGCCATACCTCGCTCTCCAGGATAGTAATAACTCCTTTAAAAATTCTGCATATATATAGTTTATCGCCCTCTTAGTAATTCTGTATGAGGCATTGGCATTGATATGCATCAAATTTGGCAGTTAAAGCCCCCTCCACACTTATTTGTGTGCGGAGTTACACCTCTGAATAAGCAACGGTTCTCATGTTAGAGATAACATTTATCCTGTGCTAATGTATTTCACGGAACTTTTATAAAGCAATTGGAGAGATAATTACAGAGGTGATTTATTGGCAGTAGTGAAAGAGGACGAAGAGGCTGCTTTGCGGAGAATTCGTTTACCTAAAGATGATGAGGTTCTTGGGATAGTGGAACAGATGTCCGGTGGCTCACGCATGCTGGTGCGCTGCAAGGATAATAAACTTCGCATGGTGCGCATCCCTGGTAAATTAAAGCGCAGGATATGGATTAAGGTTGGTGATGTGGTTATAGTAAGGCCCTGGAAGGTGCAGGGGGATAAGAAGGGCGACGTTGTCTGGCGCTACACCAGGCCTCAGGTTGACCGCCTTATCAATATGGGGCTTATTTAAGAAGTTATGAACCTTGATAAGAAGCTTTCGAGGCTGGAGCGCGAGCTTGACGCACTGCGTAAGAAGGTTAAGGGTCTGGAGGACCTGAAGGTAGCGAGCGAGGTTTTTGATAAAGCCACGCTTCTAACCCTGTACACGCTTGCCAATAAGGGATACATTGACCTGCTCTACGGGGTGATTAAAACAGGTAAGGAGTCCAACGTATTTCTGGGCAAGGATAGCACGGGTAAGCCGCTTGCTGTCAAAATCCACCGCGTTACTGCGAGCGACTTCAGGGCTATGAGGAGGTATATAGAGGGGGACCCGCGCTTTACAGGATTCAAGAAAAACCGGCGGGGTATAGTGTACACCTGGGTGAGGAAGGAGTTTAAAAACCTGGAGCGGGCTTACCTCGCCGGCGTGCGCGTGCCAAAGCCCATAGCTTTTAAGAATAATGTAATTATAATGGAGTTCATCGGAAGCGATGCGACGCCTTCGCCGATGCTCAAGGAGGAGAGGCTCCCTCGACCAGAGGAGTTTTTCAGAGAACTCCTTGCCAATGTTAAAAAGCTGTACTGCCTCGCAAACATTGTGCACGCAGACCTGAGCGAGTACAATGTTCTGGTTAAAGAGGGCATGCCGGTGATAATAGACCTGTCTTCCGGCGTTGTTAGGGACCATCCCCTCGCTTCAGAGTTTCTTCGCAGAGATATTGAAAACCTGACGAGATATTTCAGAAGGTATTTTTCTGTGGATTATGATGAAGTTTATAATTATATAACCTCCTGTGGTGATAATGGTGGAGTATCTGAAGATTCCTAAGGAAAGGATAGGCGTGCTCATCGGCAGAAAAGGTGAGGTGAAGCGCAGGATTGAATCCAAGCTCAAGGTTAAGATTAGCGTGGATAAGGAGGGAGCGGTTACCATAGAGAATGCCGGGGGCGAGCCTCTGGCTGCATGGGTTGCTCGGGATATTGTACGGGCGATAGGGAGGGGGATGAACCCGGAGAAGGCGATGAAACTCACCCGGGATGATTATATTCTGGAGTTCATCGACCTGAACGACTACCTGCGCACCCCCAAGGCGCTCATACGCCAGAAAGCGAGAATAATAGGCACCAAGGGCAAAACGCGGCGCTACATAGAGGAAACCACGGGTGTGGACATGAGCGTCTACGGCAAGAGTGTTGTAATTCTTGGCCATATTGATGAGGTACAGGTTGCCCGCGAGGCTGTACTCATGCTGGTGCAGGGCAAGCCGCACAGCGCTGTGTACCGCTTCCTGGACCGCAAGGCAAGGGAGCTAAAGGAGAAGAGGTTAACCTCGCTCTGGAAGAAGCCGCATGACAATCTCATTGTTTGACCCCTGGGGTTCAAAGCTATGCACCTGCCCGCGAAAGTACTCCCTGAACCCCTATACGGGCTGCTCCCACGGTTGCGTTTACTGCTACATCACCAGCTATATCCCCCGGGGCTTTGAGGCCAGGCTGAAGAGGGACCTGCTGAGGCAGGTTAAGCGCAGCATACCAAAGCTCGACCCGCGCATTCCTGTAACCATCTCCAACAGCTCAGACCCTTACCAGTCCCTGGAGAAGGATTACAGGCAGACGCGCGCTTGTCTGAAGCTTTTGAGGGATTTCAGGGTGGAGATTGTTACCAAGGGCGACCTCGTGGTGAGGGATGCTGACCTTCTCGCGGGGATGCGGGCGGTGGTTGCCATGACGATAACCACCCTCGATGAGGGTATAGCGGCAAAGCTTGAGCCCTTCGCGCCCTCGCCGGAGCGCAGGCTGCGCGCTTTGCAGAGCCTGACGGAGCGCGGCATTCCCACTGTTTGCAGAATCGACCCGATTATCCCTGGGATAAACGAGGATGCAACGGCTCTGGTTAAAGAGCTTTCTGCGATAGGCGTGGCCCATGTAACCTCCTCGACTTTCAAACCCCGTCCCGATTCCTGGCGCCGCTTTAGCAAAGCTTTCCCAGAAACTGCCGCGAAGCTGAAAGCACTTTACTTTGAGAGGGGTACAAGGGTGCAGAACTCATACTACCTGCCCGGAGAGCTGCGTCAGAAGCTTATGCAACGCATACCCGAGGCCTGTGATAGACATGGGATAACCTTTGCCACCTGCAGGGAGGGGTTCAACCTCAATACCGCAAAGAGCTGCGATGGCACGCACCTGCTCGAGCTTACACACTCAGAAACTTAACCACCCCCAGGGATGCGAGGGTGACAACTACACCGGCTATTAACACGCCCAGTACTATTGCAGGAAAGGCATAGCGAAACTTTATTCCAAGCACATAGGCCGCGGCAACGCCGGTCCAGGCTCCGGTGATAGGCAGAGGTAGAGCCACAAAGGGTACCAGACCGAGAGCGCCGTATTTCGCTACCTTTTCACTGGTTCTCCTTCTTGTTCGCGAGAATAGCCAGGAAAAGAAGGTTTCAAAAATTGAGAACCTGCGCCTGAGGTAGCTTTCAACCCTGCCTAGGAAGAGGAGCAGCACCGGCACGGGCATGAGGTTTCCGAGCACCGCCAGGAAATAGCTTTTCCAGGGGTCCATGCCGTATATCTTCAGGGCCATGGGGATTGCCCCGCGAAGCTCTGACACCGGCAGGGCTGCGACTGCTACCACAATCATCTCGGGTGGTGCACCGGCGAGGAACTGGGTGATGCTTTCCATCTGCTACCTCCTAGGCTATTTATTACAAACATTAACGGGCGTATCGATTGAAGAAAACTGAGAGAAATCGAATTTATATTTTTATTATATGCTCCGCCAGGGGTAGCTGATTTTTAATCTAAATTTCAATCCCGGCTTTGATGAGAGCCTTCTTTATTCTGTC
Organism: Candidatus Pyrohabitans sp.; assembly: GCF_054014795.1. Lineage (NCBI taxonomy): Archaea > Methanobacteriati > Candidatus Hydrothermarchaeota > Candidatus Pyrohabitans > Candidatus Pyrohabitans sp. The sequence continues at coordinate 5,863 of NZ_JBPMGE010000005.1, forward strand.
GAGCTCGTCGAATATTTTTGGAAGCATGTCTGGCATGTTTTTTGTGTTGTTATTTATTGCAGACGTGTCTTTCTTCACATCCTTCAGAATCTCTATTGTTTTATCCTGTTTTTCGATCATTGTGGACGTGTCCTTCTTCACGTCCTTCAGAATCTCTATTGTTTTATCCTGTTTTTCGATCATTGCGGACGTGTCCTTCTTCACGTCCTTCAGAATCTCTATTGTTTTATCCTGTTTTTCAATCATTGCGGACGTGTCTTTCTTCACATCCTTCAGAATCTCTATTGTTTTATCCTGTTTTTCGATCATTGCGGACGTGTCTTTCTTCACATCCTTCAGAATCTCTATTGTTTTATCCTGTTTGCTGCTTATCTCTCCAAGCCTTTCCACACCAACTTCAAACTTGTCGTCAAGGGATATAAGGGTTGAAGCCATAGAATTGAGAATCTCTCTCGTGGAGCCTTCAGCGAGCTCGGGAAGAACGTCCATGCCCTTCCTTTCGAAGTCTGTGAAAGAACCAGTGTATTTTTCCTTTCTTTTGGTTATTCTCCCAACTCTAATGTATGCAGGGGCTTCCTCTTCTATAATCCTTAGCAACTCCTCCAGGTCTCTGCTTTCTCCCTCCAGCACGGCAAGCATCTCCCCGCTTGAGAGGTTCTCAGCATAGCCGGTAATTCCACGCATCAATGCTTGCTTTTTGATGAAACTTCTGAAACCTCCTTTCTGTACCTCCCCTTCAAGCAAAACCACATATCTGACCTTCCCCATATGCCTGCACCGCTCCATGAAATACAATCACATTAATTTTTTATTGTTAGGTTCCTTATAGTAAGCGATATATATGCTTTTCTGGCAGGTATTGTTTTCCTGTCTTTCGAAAGGTTTATATACCGCCTTCTTATGAAGTCAACCCGTGAAGACTATTTCGTCACCCTATCGCCCGGTGGCGAAACGGGTAACCCCGGGAAATATCGAAAGGTATAAATACCGGGGTTCCGGTTAGTATAGGAAGAGGAGGTACCCTGAAAAGGAGGTTGGATAAATATGGTAAGTTTGAAGAAAATAGGAGCGATTGCAACGGGTGCTCTATTTATTGGAGCAACTGTGGGCATGGCAGCAGCTGTTACTGTGCCCAGTGATTTCAAGGCCTCAATGCTCGCCGACAACGGCGTGGCAAAGGCGCAGCTTGTTGTGGGTAAAGACGCCCCCGGTAAGGCCGCTGATACCGCGAGTGCTGAGATAATTGCAGAGGCTGCGAAGACCAAGCTGGCGGTTACCGGTGTGGGTGGTGAGATAAATATAAACTGGCTGTCGAAGAATCTTGACAGTGATATAGATACCACAGACACCACAGATTTTGATGTTAGTGGTGATGGCAAGAATGATACCATTCGTCTGTACTTTGACTCCGATGGTGATGGCAAGCCTGAGAAGAAGGATGACTATCTGCTGTACAATGCCATAAGGTGGGACAGAGAGGGCAAAATGATTGACGTTACGCCGTACCTCAAAGCTATCATACCAAAGAAGTGGCGATACGTTGATGATGATGCGGGGAAAGAGCTAAAGATCAGGGATCAGAAGTTCTTTGTCACCAAGGTGGATGCCGACAATGACATTATAAAGATAGGTATTCCAAAGACTACCACACTTCCTGCGGACACTAAACTTGACAAGACTTGGGAAGTAGAGGGCAAGAAGGTTGCGGTGTACAATGTAAGCAGTGGTGGCATGGTTCAGCTGTGGATAGAGGGTCCGGGTATTCAGCCCTGGATAAATGCTACCAACTGGAATCAGACTTCCTGGATGGGCGATAACCTTGATGGTACACTGGTGGTTAAGGCAGCCACGGGTAGTGCAGCGACGCTTCTGTACGTTTCACCTGACAGCATAGTAACTCTGGAGCATGACAAGGAAGACATGCTTGGCTACAATAAGGTAGTTTTCCCAGATCAGGCGGGCAAGGTATCTGATGGTGACTTGAATGAGTCGGCGACCCTTACCAACATTGAGGTTCAGTTCCGTGGTCCTACACTGACTCTTGAGAAGGACGAGATCCAGACGCTAGATGACACTCTTTATACCATAGAGTTCGACTATGGTACGCCGCCATATCTCAGGGTAAGAGCATCTGCGGAGACCACAGTTTCCAGCGGTACCAAGATTAAGGCCAAGAAGGAGCCTGGCAAGAATTTCCTAGACAAAGATAAGAGTTCCTTTATAGTCCTTACCGTTACAGAGGGCGAGGAGAAGGTGCCAGAGCTTGAGATAGTCGACGAGGATACCGCCAGCAAGAACATGAACCTTGTGCTCATCGGCGGTCCAGTCGCGAACAGTCTCGTGGCGGATCTCGTAACTGCGGGTAAGAGCAAGGTTGACTGGTACACCAGCGATGGCGACATAGAGGTCATAGGAGACTACCCATCAACCGGCTTCTCCGGTATAATTGTAGCCGGTAAGAACAGAGAAGCAACAAAGGCGGCTGCGGATGCTCTGGCAGCAGCACTGTAGAGAGGCTCTCGCCTCTTTACCTTTTCTTCTTTTTGTTTTTTGATTTAGATATTCTTGGCTTTCCTCTCCTTTGACAGCGACTTCGACAAGGTCAAAAGCATCACACGAATCCAGTTTTTGGTTGACGTCTCTTTTTGTGATAGTAAAGGAGCTATAGGCATCCTAGGTGGGCTAGGGCGATAGTATTATATATCCCCCGATTATCAATATGTAATCATGAGATGGGGTGGCTTGTTTGCACTTGTGATGTTTGCTGCTATTCTTCCTACGGTATATGCTGAAAATCTCACCGAAGAGTTCGCTAAAGATTACATTCCGGTTTCCTATGCAACTGTATCGGGCGATGCCTACTTTTCTTATATTGATGCTGATGCCGATGGAGGCTACGATGCCATCGTTGTATTCGACTCGGCAACCGGAAAAGTGAGGATAATAAACTTTGGAACATCAGAAATTTATAAAAGCTTTGAAGTGCCCATAAGCAGTTCTTTTGCGCTAGCCTCAATGACAACCCCGGGGGACACCTCCAGGATAGTTGTGGGAAGCAAGTATCTTGGAGTTTACAATAATAAAGGTGAGCTTATTTGGGAAAATAAAACACTTCCAAGCAGTGTATCCTCAATTGCCATCGCTGATTTAAATGGTGATGGCAATGAGGACGAAATTGTGGTTGGGCTGGTGAATAAAATAGTAACCTTTAATAAAAATGGAGCAGAGCTCTGGGAGAGGGAAATATCAGGACGGGGAGATAATATTGTGGCGATGGATATAGACCAAGACGGCGTTAAAGAAGGGGTGGCTGTTTCGGAGGGATATGCTCTATCTATAATCTCTTCGGGAGGCAATTTGATAAAAAAGTTTGGGAAGGAATACTTCGAATATAGAATCATGAAGATTGAGGCAGTGGATTTAGATTCAGATGGATATTCATCCGAGATAATTGCAGTTGATTTTAGAGGGAATGTTTTATCCTTTAATAGAAGTAGCAAAATATGGGAAAGCGAGATTGATTATGAAAGTGGTACGAATTTGAAGATTCTTCAGCTTGATGTGGATGACGGTGTATTTGTCCTTTCCTCTTCTCTCTACAAAATCACATCTCTCGGTGAGAAGCAGTTCTATTATATTGGAAAATTTAAAGATGCCGTAGCAATTGATTTCAATGCCGATGGAAGGACAGAGAGCTTTGCTATGGGAAAAAGCAGTGTGGTATATGCAATAAGAGGTGGGAAACAGGTTGGCTACTACCTCGATGGTAATGAGGAGATCTCACCATACAATAAAACAGGTGCTAGGTTTTTGGCTCCTTTTGACTATGATGGCGACGGGTACTTGGACGACCTCATAGCCGTTAACCCAGACAATCAGTTAATCATAATTTCCCATCTCAAATCGAAGGTTAGTGGTAAAATCGTGATACTCGCCAACCTTATAGACTATGCTCTTGCCAGCGACCTCTTCGAATACCTGCGCAACGCGGGCTATGAGGTTGTGCATGTGCTGCCCGAGAACTTCGCCTCCTACAAGTCGGAGAAGAATATAGTTATCCTCGGCGGACATAAAGCTCCAGATGGTGTGGGAGAGGTTGTGGGAAGCTTGCTCGGCAGTGAACAGAAGGCGATGCTCGAAAAGCCGGGTGCGACTGAAAGATTCACCTTTAGTGATATATGGGCACCGGGGCAGCGCATTACAGTGTTCGCTGGCAACACCAGAGAGGAGACAAAGCTTGCTCACAGACAGTACAGAAAGGAGTTGCTGTAGGGCAGGCAGAGGGGATTGTAAATCAAAAGGGGATATTGGCTGTATTTCACAATTAGATATTTTAATGTGAAAATAAAAAACATACAAAGAGGAGATTATCATGAAGACCAAAATTTCAAAGGGATATCAGACTGTTGTGCCCAAGAAAATAAGGGAGAAACTGGGCCTCAAACCAGGGGATAGTCTTGTGTGGGAGGAAAAGGACAATGCCGCATTGGTGAAGCCCAAGAAAAAGAAAACTTTGGAGGATATTACTGGGATAATCTCTGTAGGAGGCGATGCTGTAGTCTCGAAGAAGAAAGCTCAGAGGGGAGAGCTTTGATCTTTGTGGACTCTTCTTATTTCATTGCAATTGCTGATAAGAAGGATCAGTGGCATAAAAGGGCTAAAGAACTATCCAAGAATGTAGATGATGAGCTGGTGGTAACCGATCTGATAATTTCAGAGAGCGTAACGGCAGTAGGAGCCCGGGGAGGTGGTAAGGCTGGGCAGGCTGTATACGAATACATCTCCGACAATTGCGAAGTGACCTTTGTAACTATGGATATGCTGGAAAAAGCAATGGAGATTTTTCTGAAGTACGACGGTACACTCTCAGTTGCAGATGCTGTCTCAGTTTATGTGATGAGTTTCCGGAATATCAAAAGTATCCTCTCCTTTGACAGCGACTTCGACAAGGTCAAAAGCATCACACGACTCGCATAGTCTTATCTCAGAGAAGTAATGTATGCGGGGGAAGGAATTCAGAACAAACTTCAGAAAGTTTGATCAGCAACTGCAGACAGTTGCATCATCATATTGCGGTATTTTCGCTGCGCTCCAATACCGCTATTTTTAAAAGAAATGTAACGGGCCCGACGGGATTTGAACCCGCGACTAACTGGTTAAGAGCCAGCCACTCTAGCCAGACTGAGTTACGGGCCCAGAAGCTGCAAATAGCATAACCTTGAAAAATTTTTTGGAATTTTTCCCTTCGGTAACCTCTTGCTAAGGGACGAGGCATTGCCATGGTGGAGCTGGTTGACGACGTTTATCAATGTGATGTCCTGGTGATAGGTGGCGGCGGCGCCGGGGCAAGGGCTGCGATAGAGGCGAGACGCCATAATGTTGAGGTGCTCCTCGCTGTCAAAGGCTTATTCGGGAGAAGCGGCTGCACTGTTATGGCAGAAGGCGGCTACAACGCAGCCTTTGGCTTTCTAGACCCCGAGGACAATGAGCAGCACCACTTCGAGGACACAGTGGTAGGCGGGCGTTTCCTGAACAACCAGAAGCTGGTTGAGATTCTCGTCAGAGATGCACCCGGGCGCGTTCTCGACCTTGAAGCCTTCGGCGCAGCCTTCGACAGGCTCGAACCCAGGAAGTTTGATCAGCGCTACTTCGGCGGGCAACGCTTTCGCAGAACGGTGCACCGCGGGGACAGGAGCGGGCATGAGATTATGAATGCCCTCAAGGAGGAAGCCTACCGCCTTGGCGTGGAGATTCTGGAGGAGGTTGCAATAACCAGGCTCTTAACCAGCGACGGCATAATTACCGGTGCCACAGGCCTGGATTTGATACACGGGCGCTTCCTTCTCTTCAAGGCAAAGGCTGTTGTTCTCGCCACCGGCGGTGCCGGCAGGCTTTATGCCATAACCACAAACCCCTACCAGAAGACAGGCGATGGGTATGCCCTGGCCTACAATGCGGGTGCAGAGCTCGTGGACATGGAGATGGTGCAGTTCCATCCCACGGGCATGGTATATCCGCCCTCTGCCAGTGGCCTCCTCGTAACAGAGGCGGTGCGTGGAGAAGGAGGCAAGCTGTACAACTCGCTGGGCGAGCGATTCATGGCGAAGTACGACCCTGAGAGGATGGAGCTGTCCACGCGCGATGTTGTCACGCGGGCCATATTCAGAGAGATAACAGAGGGCAGAGGTACTGAGCACAGCGGGGTCTACCTCGACCTTACGCATGTGCCCGATGAGATTATAGCGCAGAAGCTTGGCACAATGCTCAAGCAGTTTCTGGATGTGGGCGTGGACATAAGACGCGAGCCAATGGAGGTGTCGCCGAGTGCCCACCACTTCATGGGAGGTGTGCGTACCCGCGAAGACTGCAGAAGCACGACCATACCCAACCTTTTCGCCTGCGGTGAGGTCAACGGCGGGGTGCACGGAGCCAATCGCCTGGGAGGCAACTCTCTGGCAGAGACGCAGGTTTTCGGAGCTATAGCTGGCGAGAGCGCTGCGAGGGAGGCCAAGAGGCACGGGTATGCAAAGGTTGACTACAGAGCCCTGGAAAAGGAGCACCGGCGGATATTCCGCTTTGAGGCAGGTGAGGGCCTGCTGCCCTATGATATTAAAAGCCAGCTTCAGCGCATAATGTGGGAGAAGGTTGGAATAATGCGCAGCAGGCAGAGCCTGGAAGATGCGCTTCGCGCCATAGCCGAACTACGGGAAAAGCTGGACATGGTCACTGTTGAGAGCGGGCTGAGGTACAATCTCCAGCTGCTCGCTGCAGTTGAACTGGACAACATGCTGCTGGTGGGAGAGATGATAACCCGGAGTGCCCTCCTGCGCACAGAAAGCAGGGGTGCACACTTCCGCATCGACTACCCTGAGGAAGACCTGCACTGGGTTAAGAACATCACTGTGGCAAAGGCTGCGGATGGCATGCTTGTGAAAACCGTCGAGCCTGTAATAACCAAACTGGCACCGTGAGGGTTGGGAATGAAGATTACAGTTTTCCGTTATAACCCGCAGGAAGATGATGAGCCTCGATATGAGAGCTATGAGGTAGAGCACCATCCCCATATGAAGATAATCGACGCCCTGCAGCAGGTAAATGAGCGCTACGGCGCAAACATCGCCTACAGAAGCTCCTGCAGGGCAGGGCAGTGCGGTTCCTGTGCAGTGCTCGCGAACCACAAACCTGTGCTTGCGTGCAGAACCGATGTAGGCGATGCGATGCTCCTGGAGCCTCTGAAAAACTTTCCTGTGATAAAGGACCTGGTGGTTGCTACACAGAAGAGCTACAGGAGGATAGCCTCGCTTCGCCCCTACCTGCACAGGGGCAGAAAGAAGGCTGACGGAATAGAGAGGTTTCTGGCAAAGGACCTCAAGAGGCTGGAGAAGCTAAAGAGCTGCATAGAATGCAGCTCCTGCCTCAGCTCCTGTCCCTCGCATACCCACAGCAAGGAGTTTGCAGGTCCAATGCTCTTCAGGATAATAGCGCGCTTTGTACATGACCCCCGCGATGACCTCAACCGCCTGGCAATAGCTGTGGAGGAGGGACTGTACCTTTGCACCACCTGCGGGACGTGCAGGGAGGTGTGCCCTGAGGAGATACCCACAAACGAGGAGATACAGGAGATGCGCCGCCTGGTGTACGAGGCAGGGGATTAG
>NZ_JBPMGE010000006.1:0-12944 GCF_054014795.1 Candidatus Pyrohabitans sp.
AAACCTTAAATATAAACACTTCCTATTTACATTAAGTGGAAAATACTTCAGGATTTTTTAAAATAAAAGGAGGAAGTGGCATAAGGGAATGGCATGAGCTGGATGAGAAGGACAGGAAGATAATCTCCCTTCTTGAGGAGAATCCTGACCTCTCTCAGAGTGAGATTGCCAGGGAGGTCGGCATAAGCCAGCCCAGCGTCGGAGTCAGGCTCAGGAAGCTCAAGGAGAAGGGCACTCTTTCCTTCCTCATAGGCATGAACTTCAGGAAGATAGACCTCTTCCTGGTAAATGTGGAGCTCACCGCCCATAACTCCAACGAGATTATCAAAAGGTTTCGGGGCTGCCCCTACTTCCTCAACGGATTTGTGGTTTCGGGTAAGAGGAACCTATCCCTCTTTTTTGGGGGTGAGGACCTGACGACGCTCGACGCCCTTGTGGATTCGCACATCAGAAGCAGGGGCGACGTAGAGGACGTGGAGGTGAATGTGGTAATAACCTCCTGCAAGGACCTCATCTTTCCTGTGAAGATGAAGATTGAGAGGTCTGAGACGCCGCCCTGCGGGAACAGGAGCGGGTGCGATGAGTGCAGACATTACCGGAGTGGCCACTGCCTGGGCTGTCCTGTTACAGGCCACTACCGCGGCAGCTTCTGGTAGATTCCCCCGGAAGAAATTTATAGGGCGAGGCGTAACTTGCATACATGGATGTTCTGAAGGATGCTATTTCTACAATAACGCAGCACGTTGAGGCGGTTGCCGAGGAGCTGGATGAGGAGCAGGTGGAGGCCCTCATAGATGCCATAATCTCGGCGAATAAGGTTTTTGTGTACGGCGCTGGAAGAAGCGGTCTGGTTGCCAAGGCCTTTGCCATGCGCCTAATGCACCTGGGCATAAATGTGTTTGTGGTGGGGGAGATTATAACGCCTTCAATAGAGCGTGAGGACCTGCTCATAACCATCTCGGGCTCCGGTGAGACCACAAGCGTTGTAAATGCCGCAAAGATTGCAAAGAATGTGGGCGCCAAGGTGGCGCTCATCACCACCTATCCCAACTCCTCCCTGGGAAGGCTGGCCGACATAGTGGTCTCTGTGAAGGGCAGGACAAAGCTGCGCGGCGAGAAGGACTTTGTGATGCGGCAGATAAAGGGAGAGCACTACCCTCTGGCACCCCTCGGGACGCTTTTTGAGATAGGCGTGCTCATCTTCCTGGACGCACTAATCGTCGAGCTCATGGTGAGACTGGGCAAAACAGAGGAGGAGATGCGCACCAGGCATGCGACGATTGAGTAGCTACCACTCAATCTCCTTTATCTTGGGCATCCTGCGCTTGTGCTCATTCGCCTTTACCCTCTCCTCCACAGCGCGCACCTTCTCAACGCCTATGCCGAGCCTTTCGGCGGCCCTCGCAGGGGTGAGCTTTTCCTCGTAGAGCGCATAGAGGATGCGATCCAGCTCCTCATAACTCATCCCCAGCTCGCCCTCATCACTCTGACCCCGCCACAGCCCCGCGCTTGGAATTTTTCGGATAATCCTCTCGGGCACGCCCACGTGCTTAGCGAGGGCGCGCACCTGGGTCTTGTAGAGTCCACCTATGGGCAGGAGGTCAACGCCGCCATCGCCGTACTTGGTATAGTAGCCCAGGAGGAGCTCTGTTTTATTTCCGGTGCCTATGACGAGGCGGTTGCTCAGGTTCGCCGCCAGGTAGAGGTTGATCATCCTCAGCCTCGGCTTTATGTTTGCCAGTGCCAGCCTTCTGTTCTCCTCCGGGAAGGCGTCGAGGGGAAAGCCCCGTGTCACCGCCTCCACCGCCGGGGAAATCTCAACCACGTGGTAGGGTATCCCCAGCCTTGAGGCCAGCTCCCTGGAGTCGTCCACATCTCTGCTGCTGGTAACCCCGCGCTCAGGCATTATCAGGGCCAGGAGACTGTCGCCCAGCGCCTCCCTGGCCAGGGTGGCGGTGAGTGCCGAATCTATTCCTCCGCTTATACCCACGACACCCCCCTCCGCGCCGGCTGCCTCAACCTCACCGCGGATGAAATCCACAATCTCCTTCTCTGCGCGCTCAAGCTCCTCTCCGCCCGGGTCAAGCCTCATCCAAACACCTCTACCACAACGTATATAAATCCACAATAAAAATCTATTGCTGTAAGAGGTATCGCCATGCTGAGTGAACTCAAAAAGAGCCTTCAGAAACTTCTGAGGATATTCAAGAAAAAGAAACAGATACAGCTTGGCTTTTATGGACCCGTGAATGCGGGCAAGACCACCCTGGCGAATCGCATTTCTCTGGACTGGCTGGGCAAGGAGGTTGGCACCGTATCCGAGATACCCCATGAGACCAGGCATGTGCAGAAGATTGAAAACATAGTCGTCACAACAAACAACGGCGAGCTCAAGATGAACATCGTGGACATGCCTGGCATAGCCACGCAGGTGGATTTCAAGAGCTTCAAGACCTTCGGGATGGATGAGGACGAGGCCAAGGCTCGTGCCAGGGAGGCGACGAAGGGCGTAATAGAGGCCATAAAGTGGCTGGACAATGTGGACGCGGTGCTGGTGGTGCTGGACTCCACCCAGGACCCCTACACCCAGGTAAACGTCACGATTATAGGCAATCTGGAGGCGAGGGGGATACCCATGATAATAGTTGCAAATAAGATAGACCTGAAGGATGCTCAGCCCTCTACGGTGGAGAGTGCCTTCCCACAGCATGTGGTGGTGCCCATAAGCGCCGCCACTGGGGAGAACATAGACAAGCTCTACGAGGCGATTCAAAATCACCTTACCTGAGGTGAAGCCATGGAGATTCAGCTTGATTTTGTCAGCGCGGAGACCCTTGCGAGGAAGGGCGGTGCAGAGAAGATAAGCTTTATTCTGGATAAGATAAAGAGGAATGTTATCCTGGTGCTCGAGGAGGCGCTTGAGCCCAAAGAGGAGGCAGAGCTCATAGAGGCCACGATGCGCGAAATCGACCCGGATGAGTTCCATGGGATAGAGTTTTACCGCATAGACCACGGGGCAAAGGGAATACGCGAGAAGATAGCCGAGTATATCTCCGGGAGAAGGCATGGGATTACCATCGTGGGACCGACGCGTTTGATAGAGGCCATAAAGCGCGAGCCCGACTACATCTCGATGCTCGCAAAGGCGGATATAAACCAGGAGGAGAAGAAGGAGGGAAGAAAACGCCCCACAAGTGCACGCGGTGCGGGAAAGTCTACCAGGAAGACGACGAAAGGGTCCTGAAGGGGTGCGAGTGCGGTAACCGCATGTTCCTCTACTTCAGGAAGCTCTCCTCCAGCGAGTCTGCGCGTCTGGAGAATAAGAAGCTCCGGAGGGTGGCGAGCAAGAGGTTTGCCAAGATAATACGCGAGGCGGAGGCGAAGAGAAGGCGCTGGCGGGACAGGCTCAGGGACAGGATATCTGGCAAGCCCAGGGGGGAGGACATCTGGAACATCCGGGTGGAGGACGGGGTGTATGAGATTGACATCGCGAGTTTGATGATGAAGGAGCCGATAATCGTGGCGGGTGAGGATGGAGAGTACCTGGTGAGCCTCTCCTCGGCCTTTGAAACCAGCAGGAATGTGAAGAAGTACACTGAGCTTCTCAGAAAATAGTTAGCTGAGCAGCCTGGCTATCTCCCTGAGGAGGATCTCCTTTTCGAAGGGCTTTGCCACGTAGCCGTCGGCACCGCTCTCCTTTACTGCATGCGCTATCCCGGGCACCAGGCCCAGGACTGTGAACAGCAGCAGGGGTATCTCCGTCGTCGAGGGGTCACCCTTTATCTTCTTGCTGACCTCTATGCCGCTCATCTCCGGCATGAACACGTCCATGAGTATGAGCGATGGACGGTATCCTGACTCGAGGAGGCTCAGCGCCTCGTTGCCCGAGTGGGCGACCCTGACGCTGTAGCCGTACCTCTCCAGAAGTTTCTTCACAAGTCTGCCTGTTTCCTTTTCATCATCCACCAGCAGTATTTCCACCTCTTCCTCCTCTTCTGATTATTAAACCACAAAAGATAAAAACTTTGCTGTATATAGGAGCCAATACGGTTGGCAGGAGAGGAGGATGGGCGGTAACAACTCCTACGAGATGGCGGTGAGGCAGCTCCACGACGCCTGCAGCAGGCTTGAGCTTGAGCCGGGGATATGTGAGGTGCTCAGGCATCCCCAGCGCGTGGTGCAGGTCTCTGTGCCCCTCCACCTGGACAGCGGTGAGGTGCGCGTATTCACAGGCTACAGGGTGCAGCACAACAATGCACGCGGGCCGTTTAAGGGGGGCATCCGCTACCACCCCGGGCTTACCCTCAGTGAGGTAAAGGCGCTGGCGATGTGGATGACCTGGAAGTGCGCCGTGGTGAACATCCCCTTCGGCGGGGCGAAGGGGGGCGTGGTGTGCAACCCCAAGGAGCTTTCCAGTACGGAGCTTGAGCGGCTTACCCGGACCTACACCTCGCGGATGATGGACTTTCTCGGCCCCGAGCGGGATATACCTGCGCCGGATGTTTATACCAATGCCCAGACCATGGCCTGGATGATGGACACCTACTCTGCCCACAAAGGTTATCCGGTGCCCGCTATGGTTACCGGCAAACCAGTGGAGATAGGCGGCGCCCCGGGCAGAGAGGCCGCGACTGGGCGGGGTGTTGCCATAGTCGCGGGGGAGGCAGCGAAGAGGTTCGACCTCAGCTGCAGGTGCGTCGCTGTGCAGGGCTTCGGCAATGTTGGCTACCATGCGGCGAAGTTTCTGCATGAGATGGGATACCGCATTGTTGCGGTGAGCGATTCAAGGGGAGGTGTACTTTCTGAGGAGGGTCTGAACCCGGAGGCGGTGCTGAGGCACAAGCGCACCCACGGGAGCGTTGTGGGCTTCCCTGGAGCGAGGGAGATTACAGATGAGGAGCTTCTCTCGCTGGAGGTGGACATCCTGGTGCCGGCTGCGCTGGAGAGGGTGATAACCCGTGCAAATGCCCACGAGATCAGGGCGAAGATGATCGTAGAGGGTGCAAACGGCCCTGTTACGCCGGAGGCAGACAGGATACTCACTGAGAGCGACGTGCTGGTGGTGCCCGACATCCTTGCCAATGCGGGCGGGGTTACGGGAAGCTACTTCGAGTGGGTGCAGAACAGGAACGGCTTCTACTGGGATGAGGAGCGCTTCAATGCGGAGCTGGAGAGGGTTATGGGAAGAAGCTTCACAGAGGTGGTGGAGAGGGCAGAGCGCGAGGAGGTGAGCCTCCGCCTTGCCGCCGACCTCCTGGCGGTGGAGCGGGTGGCCAGGGTGAGGGAGCTGCGCGGGATTTATGAGTAAAGGGTATGAACATCAGCGTTAAACTTCGTCCCGTCACACTTCTCCAGGGCGCAGGTTCAAAATTTGTTTGTTTTCTATAAACAAACGAAACGTTTTTAAATAAAAAACAATATGTTCTCAATGTATGTACGACTTAATCAAGGTGTTTAATAAATCCAATCTGAAGATTTTAATGCTTCTGAAGAGAGAGGAAGGAATGTATATAAGGGAGATTGCGGAAAGACTTGATTTGTCTCCATATACAGTCCACAATGCAATAAAACTCTTTAAAAAATTTGGTTTTATTAGTGAGGAAAAGGTTAAAAACAGAAAAACAATATATATTAATAGGAATAATCCTATTTTAATAAAAATAATTTCTTTAATCAATATTTATCTTATTTTAGAGAATAAAAACTTTCAAAAGCTGAGAAAATTTGGAAAAGTTGGCATTTATGGGAGTTTTGCTTCAGGAGAAGACACAAAGGAGAGTGATATTGACCTCTGGATATATCCTTTCACAGAGACCTCCGCCCTTGAGTTAAGAGGGATTCTTCGAGAGATTGAGAAAGACTTTGAGATGGAGGTAAGGCTACTGATATTGAATGATTCAAAGATAAAAGATTTAAGAGAAAATGACCCTGAGTTCTATTACAGGCTGAAATTAGCCTCTGTAGCTTTGGATGGTGATGTGTTTGAATGACCTTGAAAGATGCTTTAAAGAGGGACTTCTGAAAAAGACAAGTCCGAGCAAAGGGATGGCAAAAAAGAGCATAAATCAAGCAAAATCTTTTCTTTCTGATTCATCAAAGCTCACTGATTTAAGTATGCCGAGAATGGAAGTCATTGCTTTATATAATGCCTTTTTTCATACTGCGAGAGCGCTGCTGTTTAAAGATGGTGTAAAGGAGAGAAGCCATTATTGCGTTGCCAGGTATGTTGAGTCTGAATATGTTTTAAAAAATAAACTTGGCGAAAAGTTTATCTCTGCTTTTGATTCTCTGCGTGATATGAGGCACGTTTCTCAATACGCTCTGGATACGATGGAGATTGATGAAGATTTAACAGAATATGTCAATATCTGCGTTGAGTTTATCGCAGAGGTGGAGAAACTTGTAAATAAATGATGTCATGATTAATTGGCACTTTCTGATTTGTTAACGAGTAACCTATAACCTCTCCACAATCTCCCCCACATCTCGAAGGAACTGCTCCGCATGCTCCCTCCTGACGTGGGGCATCACCACGAGGCGAATCTCTCCGCGCCGGGTTCGTGAAACCACCCAGCCCCGGCTGCGCAGTCCCCGGACTAGCTCCTCCCTCCGGGGATGGTCGAAGACCAGGATGTTCATCCCGGGCTCGAGGACGCTCATCCCGAGGTCGAGCAGGCCCTCGCGCAGGAACATGGTGACCTCCATGCACCCCTTCACCACCCTGCGGTAGCCCTCCCTTCCCAGGAAGGTGAGCGCAGCAAATACCGCCGCAGCGCTGGCGCCGCTCCTTGTTCCGAGAAGGGTGCACTGCCTGGGCTGCGTCAGGTAGGGCGACTCCACCTGCAGGGGCTCCAGGTATCTCTCATCGCGGAAGAGCACACTGCCGCCGGGCACAGGCGCAAGGCCCATCTTGTGGGGGTCCACCGTAATTGAGCAAACACCCCTGAGGGAGAAGTCGAAGCGCGGCGCAGGATAGCCCAGCTCCCTCAGGAAGGGCAGCACAAATCCACCGAAGGCGGCGTCCACGTGAAGGTAGAGCCCGCGCTCCTGTGCAATCTCCGCCAGCGAGGCTATGTCGTCAACTGCGCCATACTCGGTGTTGCCGGCTATGCCCACTATTGCTATGGTGCGGGGGGTTATCTTTCTCTCCAGGTCTCTGACGATGACAGTGTTGTCCTGGCCCACCTCCGCCTTCACCAGCCTCAAGCCCAGCATGCGCGCAGCCTTCTCGAAGGAGAAGTGGGCAGTCTCTGGCACCACCACCTCTGGCTGTGCCACGCCCGCAATTTCGCGTGCCGCCCACAGCGCCGTGATGTTCGCCTCAGTGCCCCCGCTCACTATGAAGCCCTTCGCCCCGGGGTTGCCCAGCAGTGAGCCCATGGCCCTTACCGCCTCCTTCTCCAGGCTCCTTGTACCCCGGAAAAGCCCCGGGTCCCCCAGGTTGGTTTCCAGAAATTCGCAGAAGGCGCGCTCCGCAATAGGCAGGGGTGAGGTGCACATGGAGCTGAGAATGCGTCCGCTGGTGTAGGTCAGATCCCTTCTGCGCGCCTGCCTGAGGAGGCGCCTCACCTCGGCCTCGCTCATTCCCTTCTCCTGCACAGGGCGAGGAAGAAAAGATAACGAAGGCAGGTTTATATCTTCCTAACCTTCAGGAGGACATCCTTGCCCCTCTGGGTGCGCTCCAGCAGCTCGTAGCCCCACTCCTGGAGGGCGGTTATTGCCCCCTCCTCCACGCTGAGGTCGTCGAAGACCAGCTCAACCACGTCCCCGCTCTTAAACCGCCTGAAGTACTGGGAGATGTAAACCCCGAGCCAGAAGTCGTCATACTCGCGGAGGTCGAGCTCATAGCTGCCGTCGCCGCGCCTGCGCAGATTGCCAGAGCTCACCCTCGCACACCACTGCGCGCTATCATCTCACCCACGTGGCGGTCCATGCCTACCGGCATTATGTGCACCCCGGGGAAGCCGTAGTCCTTTACCGCTGAGATCAGCTCCGCCGTAATGTCTATCGCCGTCTCCGTCAGGTTGTCGCTCTTCTCCAGCTTTGCCAGCATATCCTCCGGGATGCTTATCCCCGGCACATTGGCGAGCATGAACTTGGCCATCCCCAGGCTGCGCAGCGGTGCAATTCCAGGCAGTATGGGCACATCCAGATGCGACGTGGCCTCCCTAAGGCGCTCCAGCACCTTCTCGTCGTAGATGCACTGGGTCTGAACAAATTCTGCGCCTGCCTCTATCTTCTTCTCTAGCTTTATTATCTCCGGCTCCAGGGGCTCCACGCCGGGGCTCAAACCCACGCCTATGTGCACCCTGGGCGGGTGCTCCAGCTTCTCGCCCGCCATGTTGCTTCCCTCGCGAAGGGTGCGCAGCACCCGGGTGAGGAGCACAGAATCGAGATCAAATACAGGCTTCGCCTGGGGATGGTTGCCCATCTTGGGGTGGTCCCCCGTCAGCGCTAGCACATTCTTTATCCCCAGCGCCGCGGCGCCTATTATGTCGCTCTGGAGAGCAATTCGATTGCGGTCCCTGCAGGTCGCCTGGTATATCGCCTCCAGGCCGAGCTCCTGCATTATAACGCAGGGCGCCAGGGTGTTCATTATCACATCGCCTATGGGATTGTCCGTCACGTTGGCGGCGACCACGTGCTCCTTGAGGTACCTCACCTGCTCCTCCACAGCCTCGCGGCTGGCGTCGCGGGGCGGGTCCACCTCGCCGCTTATTGTAAACTCCCTGGTGAGAAGGCTGCGCATGAATCTGCTGTGCGCCTTCATGGCCTCGCCCCCCATGCAACCTTGCGCATATTCGCCGCCTTGGTGAAGTCCTTGGGCGGGCGTATTTTGCGCATCTCCTCGACGCGCCCCTGCTTTTTCAGCTTTCTGTATATCTCTATCCAGGCGCAGGGTACTGGGTGCTCACTCACCCTGCTCTTGCTCACCTCGCACATGCCGTTGAAAACCCCGCCGCAGGGGCCGTTCATCAGCGACTTGGCGCAGCGCGTCACAGGGCAGATGCCGCCGGTGAACGCTAGGATGCACTCCCCGCAGCCTGTGCACTGCTCCAGGTCGAAGTCGCCCTCAACCCTGCGTCGCCCCATGAAGAGGGTGTTCTGCGCGGGCAGCACCGGCATGTCCAGGATGTTCGCCAGGTTCTGCACACCCACGCCGCATGCAAGGCTGAGCACCGCCTCCGCCTTCTCCAGCTCCGCAAAGCCCTCGAGCTCTCTCGCCACCTTTCTGAGCCTCTCGGCATCACTCAGCTCAGCCACCTCGCTCTCCTCGCAGAGGTAGCACTGCCTGTTGGATACACCGAGGGCGACCACATTAACTCCCGCGCTGCGCAGCTTGGCGGCCATCTCCTTCGTCTGCTTAGCCCCTCCGGTGCGGTAGAAGGCGACGCAGCCGCCGCAGCCCACCAGCGCCACGCCTCCGTAGCCGGAGAGCATCTCCTCTATCTCCTCCAGGGGTTTCTGCCTTGTGATAATCATGCCTTTCCCTCAGGGGTTTAAGAGGAAGCTGACAATAATAAACTTTCTGATTACGATGCGACTACATTAAAATCCTGGATAAATTTTATACCTCTGATGCATTTGATAAATATGCAGTGCCTCGCCCCTGTCGGAGCTCTGAGTGTTAACTGATGACGTATTTATCATAACCGCATATTTCACAGATAAAATAAAAAGAGGTGAAATACTATGGGGAAGAAAATAATAAAGATTTGGTATGATAAGGAAGGTGATTATCTCGAAGTTCTATTTGAACGGAAAAAAGGATACTTCAGAGAAACAAAAAATGATGCAGTTATGGAAAAAGTTGATGAAAAAGGAAATGTCATAGGTTTTTCTATTTTAAAAGTGAGTGCATTGAAAGAAAAGCCCCTTTCAATAGAGCTTGAGAGTCATGCCACCTGACAGGTGGACCAACAAAAGCTGACAAGAGCAGCGCTAATATTTTATCTTCGCAGATAGAATATTAATCATGGAGAGCCACGGGGATTACAGGGCTGCCGTGGAGGGGCTGAGGAGAAGGGCCCACAGGGAATGCGAGACCTGCAGGAGGCTCATGGGCGAGCTGGAATACTGGCTGAAGGAGCTCTATGAGGCAAAGACTGAGCTGAGGGAGCTGCTGAAGAGCTACGGCACAGGCGGCGTTCTGGAGGACAAGCGCAGGGCGCTGGAGAAGGGGGAGTTTGTGGCCCTGGAAAGGCTGGATGAGCTGATTGAGGAGCTGGAGGGGCACCTGGAGGTGCGGGAATGATCACAGGCTTGTGTACCATATGCGGAAAACCCGCCCGCTTCACCTGCTCGCTGTGCGGCCGGCTGGTGTGCGAGCGCCACTACGTCGCCGGCATGTGCACAGAGTGCAGGGTGGGGAAGAGGTAGGCGAACATTTTCGCCAATAACCTAATTAAGGTTAAGTTTGAAGGTATTCCCGAGGAGAAATGTCAGAGGATATAAACGCAATCAAGTCCAGCTGCCCTGGAAGCACCGAGATAAAGCGCCCCAAGCCCGAGTATGTGCTCTGCCCCAGCTGCAGGGCGGAGGTGGAAATCTGGAGCGATGAGGCGGAGGCGGAGTGCGAGGAGTGCGGCACCATAGTGAGGAGGACCCGCGACAACCTGTGCATAAACTGGTGCGAGTACGCCGAGAAGTGTGTGGGCGGCGATAAGCTCAGGGCGCTCCGCGGCGAGTAGTACTAATTTTATCTTGTTAGCTATCATCTCAGCTTTAGCCTTAGTTCTGAGGTTGTGAGAATGCGTCACGAGATTGTTCACAAGGCAGAGCTTGCGCCAGGTTATACGCTTTTTATCATCCGCTCCCCCCAGATTGCCAGGAAGATTCAGCCCGGACAGTTTGTGATTGTGCGGGTGCATGAGAAGGGGGAGCGCATACCCATGACCATCTCTGACTTCGACCGCGAGGCCGGGACTCTGACCATGGTGGTGCACCAGGTGGGGAAGACGAGCAGTATGCTCGCCAGCCTGGAGGTGGGCGATACCATCCTGGACCTTCTGGGCCCGCTGGGCAGGCCCAGCGAGATACGCCGCTACGGCAACGTCGTAGCCGTGTGCAGGCAGGGCACGGCGGGAGCACTCTACTCAATAGTGAAGGCGCTGAAGCGCGCAGGGAACAGGGTTACTGTGATAATGGGGGCGAAGAGCAGGGATTATATAATCTTCGAGGAGCGAATGCGCAGGGTGTGCGACCAGGTGATCATAGCCACCGACGATGGCAGCTATGGCATGCGCGGCTACGCTGTTGCGGCGCTCCGGGAGCACTTGAAGCACAGCCGTGCCGACTACATTCTCGCCATAGGGCCTACGAAGATGATGAAGACAGTCGCTGGGATTGCTACGAGGCGCGGGATTAAAGCTACTGCCAGCCTCGGCGCTATAATGCTGGACGGCACAGGCATGTGCGGCGCATGCAGGGTTACCGTCGCCGGGAGCACCAAGTTCGCCTGCGTGGACGGTCCTGAGTTTGACGCCACAGAGGTGGACTTCGACGAGCTTCAGCGGAGGCAGGTATTCTTCAGGGAGGAGGAGAGGCTGGCATTTGAGCTTTATGAGGAAGGCACATGAAGCGGGAGAAGCGCATACCTGTGCGGGAGCTTGCCCCGGAGGAGAGGGCGAGGAGCTTCGAGGAGGTTGCCCTGGGCTACACCCCCGAGGAGGCGATGCAGGAGGCGGAGCGCTGCCTCCAGTGCAGGGATAAGCCCTGCGTGGCCGGCTGCCCCGTGGGCATCGACATCCCTGCCTTTGTTCTCGCCCTTCGGGAGGGCGACTTCGACGCCGCCATAGAGATTATACGGGAGAGCAACTACCTGCCCGGCATCACCGGCAGGGTGTGCCCCCAGGAGAAGCAGTGCGAGGCGAGATGCACCCTGGGGAAGCGCTTTGAGCCCCTCGCCATAGGCAGACTGGAGCGCTTTGCCGCCGACTATGAGCGCTCCAGGGGTGTGAGGAGGCCGGCGATAGCTGAGCCCACAGGCAGGCGTGTCGCCGTCGTGGGCTCTGGGCCCGCGGGATTGACTGTGGCCGCCTACCTCGCTGAGCGCGGGCACAGCGTCACCATCTTCGAGGCGCTGCACCTGCCGGGTGGCGTCCTCGCCTACGGCATACCCGAGTTCCGCCTGCCCAGAGCTGTGCTAAACGCTGAGGTGGAGTACGTCAGGCGCCTGGGCGTGGAGATTGAGACCAGCGTACTTATAGGCGCCACATACGACATAGATGAGCTCTTTGAGCTCGGCTACGATGCGGTGTTCCTGGGCACCGGCGCTGGTCTGCCGCGCTTTCTGGGAATACCCGGGGAGAACCTGAACGGCATCTACTCTGGCAACGAGTTTCTATTCCGCATCAACCTGATGAAGGCGTACCTCTTCCCTGAGTACGATACCCCGGTGAAGGTGGGGAAGAGGGTGGCAGTAATAGGCGCTGGCAACGTTGCAATAGACGCCGCGCGCTGTGCCCGCCGCCTGGGTGCCGAGGTTACGATTGTTTACCGCAGGAGCGAGGCTGAGATGCCGGCTCGCAGAGAGGAGGTGGAGCACGCCCGCCAGGAGGGCATTGACTTCAGCTTTCTGACCCAGCCGGTGGCCTTCACAGGCGATGAGCACTGGCAGGTTCGCGGGATGCGCTGCCTCCGGTGCGAACTGGGCGAGCCCGACGAGAGCGGGAGGCGCAGCCCTGTGCCCATAGCAGGCTCTGAGTTTGAGATGCGCGTTGACACGGTGGTGATAGCCATAGGCCAGAGCCCCAACCCCATCATAGCGATGAACCACCCTGAGATTGAGACCACCTCCCGGGGCACCATCGTGGTGGACGAGCGGGGGCGCACCTCGAGGCGCGGTGTCTTCGCGGGCGGAGACATAACCACAGGGCAGGCCACGGTGATCGCGGCCATGGGCGCAGGGAAGCGCGCAGCGCAGGCGATTCATGAGTACCTGA
>NZ_JBPMGE010000007.1:0-4877 GCF_054014795.1 Candidatus Pyrohabitans sp.
CAGCCTTTGGCGTGCCCAGCTTCCTGAGCCTGTGGATGTCGTCTTTGAAAACCTCGAAGTATTCGTTGTACTCTTTATACTCCTCTTCGAATCTGGGTATCACACGGAGGATGGTAACCTCCGGCGAGGTGTGCTTTAGGAGGTAGCCTGCCTGTTCTATAGCTTCCTCCGCAAATCTCGAGCCATCGGTGCACATGAGCACTTTTATTTCTCTTCCCCCCTTTGTAGTAAGGTTTTGCAGAGGAGGTATTTAAATTTTGGGCAGTTGGAGGAGGACATAAAGGATGAAGTGTATTAGTACTACTCCTGACTAATGAAGTTCACCAAATTTTAAATAGTTAACCTGTTATATTACTACTAATGAGCGAGGTTGTAAAAAGTGGCAAACACCAAACAGAGTGGATTACTATCTCCTTGGATGAGTATGAATCAATGAAAAGAACAATTGAAGTTCTGTCCGATGAAGACCTTATGAGCCAGATTAAAGAAGGCAGAAAGAAGGGTGTGAAGATTTTAGATTTTGAGGAACTTGCAAAGGAGTTAGAAATCTAAAATTCATCTTTATGTTTTATGGCTTCAATTGTGACTATTTTCTCAGTATAATTTATTGTGTAGATTATTCTGAATTTTCTTTCAAAATATAGCTCCCAGTAACCATGAAGCCGTCCTCGCAAAGGCTTGCCATGTATGTCTGGATTTTCTTTCAACTTTCTGATTTTTGCCGCGAATCTTCTTTGGGTTTCTTTGTCGTATTTCCTAAGCCACCTAGCTGCAGGCTCTTTTATCAAGATTTGATACATAATCATGATCTTTAAGAGTTTATAAAATTGCATATAAATAACATACTTTAGGGCAACCTGTACTTCTAATGGAGCATACAAAAACTAAATCAGTAAATTTACCCAATCGTTATAAAAAGAAAGTGGGGGCACTGGGACTCGAACCCAGGTCGGCGGGTGTCTCCCGCCTTAGGTGTCGTCTGGAGCCCGCTATGATAGCCGCTACACCATGCCCCCACGGATGTAGCACCTGCTCCTGAAGCTATAACGTGATAAAAGAATTTACACAAGCAGAGACCTATCCCAGCTTTATCTCAAGCACATTCTGTGAGAACATCTGGGCATCGATTCTTTTATATTTCACAGGTATGACGGCAAAATACCTATTTTCCCCTGCCTTTGCCCGTACCTCTATAGAATCCTCAAGCTTTCTGACAATTATATCTCCGCTATTCTCCACACCGGGCAGGTTGACCTTTATCACCCGCCCATTGCGCTCCACCGCCACCTCTGGCTCCAGAATCTCAGGGTTGCGGGGGTTTATCCTGCTTCGGCGGTTTAAAACCTCGGAGATATCGTCAAAATCCTTTATAGAAATCTTTGGCTCACCTTTCTCCCGGGAAATCTCAACAATAAAACCCTTGCCGAAGGGGAAGTTTGTAACATCGCTGAATATGTTCTTAACACTCTTCTCAAAGACGTCTAGGGCATCATCTAGCTGTCGCAATTGGGAGGGCGCATTTTTGCTTCCACAGTACGGGCAAAAAACCCAGCCATCCTTTAACTCCGCGCCGCAGCCCTTACACTTCATCACATTATTCCACAATTTTTCTACCGTCTTTTGATTTTTCTATAATGCATGGAGAGAAATATTAATATGCCATCATGCCAAGATTTACACAGGTGGGAAAATGGTGAAGGCAAGTGCATACACTCTAGAAGAGATTGCAAATAAGCTCGACGAAGCCTTTGGTATGTTTATCGATGAAGAGGAGGCATACGAGGAAACCATAAAAGGGGTGAAGGAAGAGCTTGAGAAGCTGGTGAACAAGTACCCCGATGATAATGAGTTGAGAGATTATTTCAAAGCCTTTGAAGACTTCTACGAGAAGAGGGAAGAGCTCGACAGGAAAAAGGAAAAAGAACGCCTCATATGGCTCGAGTCCGAGATAAATCACATTGTGCATTGGAGAAAGCTGGGGATGAGTGCCGGCAGGGTGCTGCCCTTCAGGGACTTCAGAAGCATGAGGGGTGAGATAGGGAGAAGGGGATACTAGAAAGCAACTATGAGCTTATTTGAACCACCTATCCAGGCTGCGCTGTGCCAGGGTGACCTTAAGGGCTCTCTCCATCTTCTCCAGAGCTTTTTCAACCCTCTCGCGGGAGAAATCCCTCTCCCCGCATAAGAAAGCTATCACACCCTCTTTATCAGGAGGATGCCACTTGAGGGTGTAGTCGTCTGTGGTTTTGTGCTTAAGGAAGAGCTCCCTTATCTCAGCCACGTCGAAGTCCACCTCCAGCCCCTTTGCCTCAATGGCCTTCTCAGCGCTGCCATGCTCCTTTATCAGCGCATACGCCCTCTTGGGCCCTATCCCCTCTATTCCGCCTGGATTGTAATCGGTGCCTATTAATATGGCGATGTCTATGAGTTGCTCCCGTGTTACCTCCAGGTTTCGAAGCACCTCGTCCAGGGTTATAATCTCTGGCTTTACCTCAACGTAGGCCTTCCTTCTGGGAAGCTTGCGCCTGCCCGAGATAGTAAGGTTGCGAACCAGGCGGGGTGAACCGAATAGCAGGGAGTCGTAGTCCTGGCTGCCAGCGGCAAAAACGTCGCCCCGCTTTGCCATGTGCGCAGCCTGGGCCTCGCCCTCTGCAGGGGCCTGGATGTGCGGGATGCCGAGCAGGGTGAGAAGGCGCTTGGCATCGCTAAGCATGGCATCGGTGAGCTTTGCGGACTGCACCGCCTTGCTCCATGCATCCCTGTAGCGTTTCTCCTTCAGGGCGAGTTCCCACTCCTCGTGGGCACGCTCTCTGAGCTGGTTTCTCTCCTTAATCACCCTGGACTTGAGCTCCGGCGGCTCACCGTCGAAAACATAAACCGGCAGAACTCCAAACTCGATCAGATTGGAATTTCTATAGAGTATACCCGAGAGATGGCTTGTGACCCTGCCCTGAGAATCGCGCAGGGGTTCGCCGGTGGGCTGGCGTATAATTGAGAGGAACTGGTACAGGGTGTTGAAGGCGTCTATTGCTATGCGCTTTCCGGCGAGTTCCTCGAAGCCTATCTCCCTCGCCACAACCAGGTCGCCAAGCTGAACGCCCATATAAAAGTGTAGGCAGCTGAGACTTATAAAGATGTCGAAAATGTGCCTGGCGGGTGGTGCTGTGCCTTTGAAGTATTGTGAAACCTGATATCAGAGTCTCTCAGAAATAAGCTTGAGCTTTCCTTTTACTCTTTTAATAATCTTCCTTTTAAGAAGGTCACTTATTACCTCTTCCATATCCTCTCTGCTCATCTCTGCCCTTCCTTCAAGTTCTTCCATGCTCAAATCTCTTTCCTTCAGGAGAGATATCACCACAAACCTGTTGTACACCTTGCTCGCCATTTCCTCTATTCTCTCTTTTACGGGCAGAGTAACACCGTACTTCTCCTCCAGCTCATCAAGCTTTGCATTGAGATATGTGAGCCATACCTCAGTGCCAAGCAGCTTTCTCTGCGTCTCCACTTCTTGAAGAAGGGCTTCTGAGTCTATTCCTGCCCTCACCAGAGCGAGCATATCCTCCAGATCACCTTCCCTCTCTGTTATTGATTTGAAGAGGAATATGTCGCTGCTTGAGGCAATACCAACCTTGAGGCGCTTGTAATTTCCGAATGGAGTAGCTCTGCTCCTCATACCCTCCGAGAAAATAAACTTCCCCATAACCTGAGCTACAAAGATATCCCATCTGAACCCATCGACATTCTCCAAGATGAAGGATGCACCCATCTTTATGTACTCCTCGCCTGGCTTAGGCACCTTTCTATAGCCCAGGTCACTTAATATCGATCGAAGGCGCTCAGCATCTCTACGTCCCGGCACTATAATATCCACGTCCTTTGTAGCCTCCTTTATGCCGGTCAGCGCCATCGCTCCGCCACCTATCATGTATATCCAGAGTTCGCTATTCAGCCCTGCATCTATCCTCTCAAACTCTCGCAGGATGTAGTCTCTGTCGAAGGAGCGCCTCATACTGCAACACCATAGCTAATAGCATTTTCAGAAAACTCTTTCCAGGTGGGGAAATGCTTCGCTCTCTGCCTTCCACTGCTCTTCAAAAAGTTGATTAGAGCCTTGGCCTCTTTAGCTGCACTGTATTCCTCAGCCCTCTTCAGGAGCAACTTTTCATCAACTCTATTTTTAGCTAAGAGGATGAGGAGGTATGTTATGTATCTGGTGCTCTTCGGGTCTATTAGCAGTGTGTGTATCACCACGTCGTAGATATCCACGCCCTCCTTTTTCTCAGAGTAGAAGTAGTAGCTAGCGCCTGTGAGAAGCAGAGGTACACCGTAGTCGCCCAGCTTGGAAGGACCTGTGAGGTGGAAGTTTTTGTGCTCTTTTGCAGCTGGTGCCTTGACGATGAACTCCCTCAGACCCTCCCACACTATAGTAGCCCGCGGAGAGAGTTTTCTGGCTTTCCTCCTGTGAAGGTGGTGCACCATTTCCCTAGCTATTTCATTCAGTATGACAAAATCAGGATTGAGAGAGTACCTGGAATCTTTTTTCCTGACAATACCTCTTTCCATGAGCCTTTTCAGGATCCTGTGCACACTCGCTCTGCTCACCCCTGAGACGCTGGTTATCTCCCTGACACTCCGCTCTCTGTCCAGAGCCCACAGAACGCTGAGAGCATGAACAGAAATAATGCCCGAGAAGTCCATGTAATTGAATCTTCCAAGCAAATCCCTCATTAGCTGGGCGTGCTTGGTATCAGCGAAGCTTACACGTTTATTTTTGTTCACCCTCTCAACCTTTATGAAACCCTTTCGACGAAGCGAATCCACCAGCTCCGAGGTCCTGGACAGGCTGATCCCCATACTCTGCGATAAGGTTGAGATGG
>NZ_JBPMGE010000008.1:0-60592 GCF_054014795.1 Candidatus Pyrohabitans sp.
AGAGGTAAATTATCATGATTTATCATATAATATAAACTTTTCCGTGGGCAGGTGAGATGCTGGCATTGATGAAACAACCCTATTAACGAGGTTAATCCAGAGGGCTATAGAGATGGGCATCCTCGACATCTGCCTCAAACAAGGGAAGCACATCGCCACGATAATGCTCCTCTGCGAGAATGGCAGAATCCCAGGCGAAGACTTTGGCTTCGGCGACATCACCTACATCGCTGGCTACCGCGGCGTGGCCTTCAGGGTAAAGGTGAGGCAGGGAGAAGGGGAAGAGGACTACGTTACAAAGAGAATTGATTTTCGCGGAGCATCGCCGAGGATGGCGGTTTTCAGGGTTGAGAAAAAAGATGAGGTGCTTACCATACCGGTAAGCGCAATTGTTGAGATTGTAAGCCAGGAGTAGCTACCTGCGCTTCTTACCCTTATTTCCCCGCCTGTGGGGGAATGGTCTTCGTCCCGGTTTTGAGAACCTGCGCCGCCTGTCTCTGGATATGGTGCTCAGCCTCCTGTCCAGAGAGGGATAGCTGGAGAGCTCTGCGTCAAACTCCTCACGTCCTATGTGAGGACGCGCACGGTGCACCCGGCGCATATTGTCATGCTGACGTGGTGTGAGCAGACAGATTGCCCTTCCCTTCGCTCCCGCCCGCGCGGTCCTGCCTATCCTGTGGGTATAGTCGTCGCCGTTGTCAGGGATATCATAGTTGAAAATATGGCTCACAGCGGGTATATCGATGCCCCTCGCCGCCACATCCGTGGCCACGAGAATGCGGAGCTTTCCTGAGCGGAAGCTGTTCATGACCTTCTCCCGCCTTGCCTGTGAAAGGTCGCCGTGGATAGCGGCGGCGCTCACCTTGCGCTTCGCCAGGTTGGCGGCGACAAGGTCGGCCATAATCTTTGTGTTGCAGAAGATTATCGCAGACTCCGGCTTCTCAGCCTCGAGGAGCGCCTGCAGAAGCTGGAACTTCTCACCTTCCCCCACCTCAATGTAGCATTCATCAATCTCCGGCTTATCCTCGCCGTCATTGTTGCGAAGGTGTAGGTAGCTGCGCATAAAACGCGAAGCAAGGCGCTTGATTTCGGGAGGTATGGTTGCGGAGAACAGCAGGGTTTGTCTGTTGCGGGGTGTGTGGCGAATTATGCGCTGCACATCCTCAATAAAACCCATGTCCAGCATTCTGTCGGCCTCATCCAGAACAAGTACCTTTACCTTTCCCAGCCTGAGCGTCCCCCTGCGCAGATGGTCCAGCAGCCTTCCCGGCGTACCTACGACTACACCTGCACTGCGCAGCTCATGAATCTGCGGCTCTATCCCGACGCCACCGTAAACAGTGGCGACTTGAATCCTCAGATGACGGGTAACCTGTGCC
The DNA here is from genome assembly GCF_054014795.1 of Candidatus Pyrohabitans sp. Classification (NCBI taxonomy): domain Archaea; kingdom Methanobacteriati; phylum Candidatus Hydrothermarchaeota; genus Candidatus Pyrohabitans; species Candidatus Pyrohabitans sp. The sequence continues at coordinate 1,380 of NZ_JBPMGE010000008.1, forward strand.
ACCACCTCGCTCACCTGAAGTGCGAGCTCCCGGGTGGGCGTTACCACAAGGGCCTGGACGCCATCGTTGCGCTTAATCTTCTCTGCGATGGGTATGGCGAAGGCGAGGGTCTTACCCGAACCTGTGGGTGCCTCGCCTATTACGTCCCGATCCTCAAGCGCCGGCGGAATCACCCGCGCTTGGATAGATGTGGTTTCAGAAAAACCAAAGCCAGAGATTGCTCTGGCAACTTCCTCTTTAAGTTTCAAATCTTCAAATCTCAAAATATCACCTAGTTATCGTTGTTCGCTCTTGGAAAGGCGACTACCGCAAGACTTATTGGAAAGCTTCTTCAGCCTGCGGAGGTAGCTCTCAGCAGTGCTTTGCGAGGCGAGGACACTTTCAAGAAAGCGCACCTCACGAAGTGAGAGCAGTCCTGCTCTGCGGACTTCGCCCTCATAGGCTTCTGCAAGCGGCATGTCCTGCATCGCCTGCGCAACAGCGCGTGCCGCCGCAGCGCCGCTCTTCATTGCATAGTATATCCCCTCTCCGGTGCCCGGAAAAACAAACCCGCCAGCATCGCCTGCAAGTGCAATGCGCCCTGTTGCGAGCCTCTTCGCTGGTCCCGCCATGGGTATGCGGTGCGCCTCGTAGTGCACAATTTTTCCATCCTCCAGCTTCTCTGCTACGGGTGGTGTTCTTATAAAGATGTCGAGAGCGCGGCGCGAGAAGGCGCTGCCAAGGCCCCCTATCCCAACCTTTACAGCGCTGCGCAGAGGAGTAAGCCACCCATAGCCGAGGGAAAAGAAGTAGAACACCTCGAACCATTCGCCTATGCGTTGAGCTATCTCCTTCTCAGGCATGGCGATGTGGTACTGGCAGGCGAGGGCGAGCTTTTCATAGCCTATGCCCAGGGAGCGCCTCGTCGTGCTGTTCGCCCCGTCGGCTGCGATAAGGTACCTCGCCTTAACCCTGCGCCCACCTGCGAGAAGCTCCACACAGGTATGGTGCTCCTCCACCGCATCCACCTTAAGCTGCACAGGGCTGTGTTCAAGTCTGCTGAGCAGAAAGGAATCAAAGGTAGAGCGGCGCACAGCTGCGCCGGGTGAGGGGAATCTGCTCTCAACAATCTCGAGGGAGGGTGAAAAGAGGCGGTAACCCTGCAGGGGGCGCTCAACCACCTCCTCTGGTAGAGAAAGCTCCTCCATCACCCGCCAGGGCAAAACGCCTCCGCAGGGCTTACCTCGTGGAAACTGCGCCCTATCTATAAGCACATAGTCTATACCGAGCCTCTCAAGCTCAGCCGCAGCACTTGCGCCAGCCGGGCCAGCGCCGAGAACGCACACCTCATGCATCGCTAAACTCCCAGGTAGGCTTCCTTTACATGGGGATTCTCCAGAAGCTCCCTGCCCCTGCCCTCCATGGTTACTCTGCCCGATTCCAGCACATACGCACGGGAGGCCATCTCAAGGGCGCGGAAGACATTCTGGGCGGAGAGCAGAATGGTAACCCCTTCCCGGTTCAGCCTTTCTATAATCTCAAACACCCTTATCACAATTATCGGCGCAAGACCGAGCGAGGGCTCATCCAGGATTAAAAGCCTGGGATTTGCCATCAGGCTACGGGCTATCGCCAGCATCTGCTGCTCTCCACCGCTCAGCGTACCCGCGAGCTGGGCTTCGCGCTCCTTCAGCTTCGGGAAGATGTCGTAAACCCACTTCAGCCTGTCCTTCACCTCTGCTTTGCTCCTCACCGTGTAGGCGCCCAGCAGCAGGTTGTCCATCACACTCATCTTCGGAAATATCTCCCTGCCCTCAGGCACCAGTGAAATCCCGAGCCTGACGCGCTCATTCGCTGAAAGATGGGTTATATCCTCGCCGTTGAACCTAACCCTGCCTGAAAGGGGTTTGAGCAGTCCCATCACAACACCAGCTATTGTGCTCTTCCCGGCGCCATTGGAGCCGATAATGGTGACTATCTCACCCTCTCTCACCTCAAAGCTCACATCCCACAGCACCTGAAGCGAGCCGTAGGCTGCATTTACCTTCTCAATGCTCAGCATAATCTAACCCTCAAAGGTGTATGCCTCACCCAGATAGGATTCAATAACGCGCGGGTCATCTGCAACCTCACGGGGTGAGCCCTCGGCTATCTTCTCCCCGTAGTTGAGCACCACAATACGGTCGCTCACCCCCATGATTATCCTCATTATGTGCTCCACCATGAGTATTGTAACCCCGCTGTCGCGGATTTTCTTTATCATCTTCACCGCATCCTTGCTCTCCTTCGGGTTTAAACCCGTGGTGACCTCGTCAAGCAGCAGGAGTCTGGGCTCTGTTGACAGCGCCCTTGCAAGCTGAAGCCTCTTCAGCTCCCCCACGTTGAGATTTTTCACCTTGAGTTCAAACTTTTCCTGCGGGAAGTCCACAAAGCGCAGCATCTCCTCTGCCCTTGCCAGCGCCTCACTGCGGTTGCCATTTTTCTTTCCGAAGAGGGCACCCACAAGCACATTCTCCAGTGCGGTGAGTTCTGGAAAGGTCTCAACATTCTGGAAGGTGCGGGTGATTCCCAGACGGCATATCCTGTGGGAGGGCAGTGCTGTTACATCCCTTCCCCTGAAGAGCACCCTGCCGCTGTCCGGACGGTATACCCCCGAGATTATATTTATAAGCGTCGACTTGCCCGCGCCGTTGGGGCCCACAAGGCCCAGAATCTCGCCCTCCTTCACCTCGAGGTCAACATTCTTCAAAGCAACCAAACCAGAGAAGCTCTTGCTTATTCCCTGAACCTGAAGCAGCGCCATTAGCCTATCCTCGCGGAGCATGTATAAAAATTTTATCAGCAGATTCCATGTTTTTTAAATTGTTAGGATAAGAATGTAAGATGCGACGCAGGAGGTGTATCATGAATATCAGCAGGCTTGTATTACTGCTCCTTCTTGGAGTACTCATTTCCGGGTGTGTCCAGCAGGGCGAGAAGACGGAGCCTGAGAAGGAGAGGATTATAGAGGCGAGGGAGATACAGAGCAGCTTTGAGGATGAGTATGCGGCACTCAAGCAGGCGATTGCGGAGGGCGATGCAGAGGCTGCGAAGGAGCACTACTCGGCTCTGCTCAGGGTATATGAGCGTGCCAAGGAAAAGGCAGGAGAACAGCATCTCAGGTTCATGGTGCCCGAGAGTGATATGAGACGGCTGGGAGAGCAGCTAAATGCGCAAGATTTTGCGGGTGCTGAGCTGGTGCTCTCCAACATCGCGGGAAGTTGCGGAGTAAGCGTGTGCCACCAGCGAAGCGGAGGGGCGATGATGTACATGGAGTACGAGTACAGCGAGATTAAGGGGGCACTGCGCAAGGGGGACATAGAGAAGGCGAAGGAGCACTTTCCAGAGTTCAAGAGATACTTCTTTGAGAGCAAGGAGGCAATGGTGAAGTTCCTGCCCGAGCTCACCGAAGAGAGGATGAGAGAAGAGTACATTGAAAACCTTGAAAAGGCGCTGGAGGCAAACGACACAGCCCACGCCCAGGAGGCGATAAAGGTAATCTCAGAAAATACCTGCGCCCTGAATGGATGCCACAGCATATTTCTTATGAGGTAGCTACTCTTCTTTCTCTATTTTTGCGTCCTCAATAATCGCCTTGAAGACGTATCCAGCACCTATGTCTTTATCCACGCTGAGCCTGCCCTCCACGATTACCGTGTCCCCGGGGAGTATCTCCTCTCTCCCGGCGTAGGTTACGGCAATGTCGTGGGTACCCTCACTCTCATCACCTGTACCGTCCTGAACATGAATCCAGGTTCTGTCCATAATGTTTGGAGACACCCTAACCACCACACCGCGCAGCCTCACCACACTGTCTCTGAGCTTCTCTTTATTTTTGTAGATTTCTTCGACGGTGTATCCATCCTCCAGCTTGGTCACGTTTATAACCTCGAGGGGTGGTCTGCTCAGGGTACCGTGGAAAGTTCCACCTGCCATCGGCTCTACATCACCAAGCCTTTCAGCGAGCAGTATAACGTCGAGGGTTGTGTTTAAGGTGGTGCTGTAGAAGTCAATCTGCACATAGGCAGAGGGAACAGTTACCTCCTTCCCGGTCTCAATGCTCAGCTTTGGCAGAGCCACCCACACCTCACCAGTACCGTCGCTGAGCTTTATGTAGGTATACACAGAGGTGTTGACACTCTCCAGCACCTTTCCTCTTACATTGACGTACTGGCTGTTGAGCTCCTGTGCCCTCTCAGTCAGCTCCCCTATCTTCACATCCACCGCTGGCATGGTCACAGTCTGCTCCATCCCCATGGTGGTTCGCTCAACACCGTCCTTCTGAGCGGTGCAACCTGAAAAGAAAACCAGCGCTGCTATCAGCAAAATCAGCCTTCTCATTATATCACTGCATGATTAAAAATAACTAACAATAAAAAGTTTTCTATTCGCACCTCTTGGGAAGTTCCACAAAAAACACACTTCCCCTGGGAAGGTTGTCCTCAACCCATATTCTGCCTTTGTGCAGCTCAACTATGCTCTTTGCTATTGCAAGACCCAAACCTGTGCCCTGAACACCGCTCTTGTCAAATCTCCAGAATCTCTCAAAAACAAGGCTTTTGTGCTCATCGGGTATCCCCGGCCCAAGGTCACGAACCGCCACCCTCACCCTATCTCCCAGGTCTTCCGCCTCCACCACCACATCATCCTTCGAGTACTTGAGGGCATTTGAGACCAGGTTGAGGAATACATCCCTTATAAGCTCATCTGCTTCAATTGTGAGCTTACCCTCGGGAAACTTCATCTTTATTCTGTCCCCTTCGTTATTCTGGGAGAAGACGTCCTTCACAGAGAGCAGAATCGCCTTAAGGTCGCACTCCTCTGTCTGCAGAGCAGTCCCCTTCTCAAGTCTTGCAAACCGCCGTGCATTTTCGAGGACTTCTTCCATTCTTTTTGCATTTTTGTATATTGTATCAAGTATCTTCTTTTTTTCCTCGTCGGATTCCGTCTCCTGGAGGATGGATGTAAATCCTCCTATTATGGAGAGGTAATTTGAGAGGTCATGGCACATTATATCCAGGAAAATTCTCTTCTGGTTGTTCGCGAGTTCAAGCTCCTGCATTGTACCCTGGAGCTTCTCTGACATATCTTTAAAAGCCTCCATCAGGTCTTCAATCTCATCTCCAGTGCTCACCTGGGGATTAAAGGAGTAGTCGCCCCGGCTTATCCTGCGGGTCGCCTCCCTGAGCCTCTCAATGGGCCCCACGATGCTGGCGGTGAAGAAGATGGCCACGATGACCACGATGATTATTACATAGAAAGAATAGGTTATTCCCTCCTGAATCGTCCTCTCAAGCAGGGGTCTGAAGACATCGGTGGGGATTCCCATCTCCTGAGATATCTGCGTCAGGGCCTTGAAGTTGAGGAGGGTTATTCTTGTACCAACAACGATGAGGGGCAGGATGGAGAGGAGCAGGAAGAGGAGGAAGACCTTGTGGAAGAGCCTCAGCTTTATCTTCATACTACTCCCTCACCTATGAGCACAGAGATTGCAACAATTAGCCACGCGATGTAGGCTACATTCAGGTATCGGAGCCTCGCTCTGTAGAGGCTCTGCATGTTGATTCTCAGCCCTATACTTGCCAGAGCGATGGCAAAGGCAAAGGTGGCAAAGGGGGATATCAGCACGGCAATGTTCTTCAGGCTTTCAATAAAGGAAAACAGGAAGGATAGAATTAGGAAGACAGGTATAAATAAGGGAAAGGAAGGCTTCCTTTCAAGGAAGTAGGGCACTGCTATCGCTACCAGGGCTATCATACTTATCCTCACGCCCTTGAAGGCAAGTGCTGAGCTGACAACCTCCTCCCCTGCGTAGGAGCCCGCTATCTTGACCAGCCCCGTCTGGTGAAGTGTTGCTCCGGAGAGGAAGGCATAGCTCAGGTCGCTGAGGTGCAGCAGGTCTCTGAGGATGGGATATACCATTGCGCCGGTGAGGCCCACTGCTGTGATTATCATTATTGCTATGGATGTGTCCTCACGCCTCGCCTTGATAAGCGGCGACAGGATTGCTATTGCAGAGGCACCGCATATCGCAGAGCCGGTGGCAAGGAGGGCTGTTGTCCTCTTTTCCATATTTAAGATTGAGCCAAGGGTTATAATGACTATGAAATATAGTGCCATAATCCAGAATATCTCAATAATTTTGAGTAAACTTGTGGCTCCGAAAATGTAAAAGGGAATATTTGACGAATACAGTATTATTCCGGAGGGGATAAAGAATCTTATGCTTGCATTCAGGGCTCTCTCGCTTATTGCCTCTCTACCAATAAGTGCCCTTGTTCCCATTCCGAAGAAGAGGGCCAGAAACAGGGCATCCAGGGTGGGGTTATGTATTGAGATGACATACGCGATAAGCGCCAGCAGCATACCTACCGTTGCGCCCTTGGCGATTTCTTCAATATCCCTGGAGCCCCCGGTATGCATATATGCCCCCTGCTTTCACTTTTGACAGCAACCCTTACTAGTTCAGAGTATAAAAATTTTGTCCAGTAAATACGTGTAGATTTCCAGAGGCTACCGCTGCCTTGCCTTCTCGTATCTCGCAAGGACCTTGAAAATAAGCTTTGCTGCGAGAATTGGAGTGTAGGAGTCGTAGCGAGGTACCACCTCGGTTACGTCAAGGGCGATGAGGTTTGCACCCTTTATAAAATCCAGAATCTTCAGAAAATCGAAGAAGAAGAACCCGGGAGGCTCCGGATTTGCCACACCCCTCGCATCCTTGGGGTCAAAGACATCCATATCTATGGACAGGTAAACCCTCCTCCCCTCAACAGTTTTTTTCAGCCTGGTTTGGAGAGCCTCAAGGTTGTAGCACTCATCAAAGGGGATAAATCCTGCACCTAGCTTCTCGGCGTCATTCAGCTCCTCCCTGCAGGCGCTCCTCACGCCCACAGCCAGGACGTTCTCACAGCCCACATGCTCCGCAACACGGCGAAGTACACATGCATGGGAGAAGCGGTTGTTGAGGTAGTCCTCCCTGAAGTCCAGGTGAGCATCAAAACTCAGGAAGAGGGTGTCCTTGGGAAAAGCCCCAATTGCAAAAGCTGAGATGGTGTGCTCTCCTCCCAGGAGTACGGGCACGGCGTCGTTGTCCAGTATATGCCTTGCGGTTTCTACAACTCGTCTCTCTGTCTCTTCGTTGCTTCCAAAGGAGACCTCAATATCGCCCATATCAGCGATGCGAAGCTTCAGCAGATCAAAATCCTCAAGCATATCGTAATCTTCAATCTCCCTCGAGGCCTCGCGTATTGCCTGGGGGGCTTCCCGTGAGCCCGAGCGGTGGCTCTGGGAGGAATCGAAGGGTATGCCTGCCACCACATACCCCGCCTCCTCAATGCGAAGCTCCCGCCTCCCGAAGGTAGAAGGAAGAGAGTATATTCTCACCCGCGCACCCTCATCAACTTCCGCCTATCCATGGCTACTATATACTCAACCTCCACACCTTCCCTGAGTTCACCCTCTATATCACCGGGTGGAGGCATCTTTATCTCAAAGGTTTCGTAGGTCTCCATGTCCATTATCTGCACTGTGTCGCCCATTATCGAAAGCACCTGACCGACGCGCTTGTCTATAATTGGAAACTCTACCTTTGCATCCACAGGTGCAATGAAAGTGCGCTTAACCCCATCGAATATTCCTATTCCCACGACGTTGGCCTTGGCATGGCCGTGCTTGCCTGTCTTTGCTGTGGTGTAGCTAACCACCTTGCAGGGTTCGCCATCGATGATCACATACTTTCCAACCTTGATTCCCTTTACTTCTCCCGTTCTTGTGCTCATTCTTTTCCTCCTCTGCGCTTTGTCTGCGATTAGATAGAATGCTCTATAAAAATTTTAGGGTGTGCATCCAAAATCAGCCTACCACCTGAAGAGCCCATTCCTGATTCGCTCCACACGCGTGGCGAGGTGCTCCACCTGGCGCGTGTCCAGCTTCCTCAGCAGTGTGAGGCGGTGCCTCTCTACCACATGCACACCCATCTGCGAGAGATAGTGTTTGGCCCTTTTTCCTATGGCTACGCCTGCGCTGTCCATGTCAGTGAGCAGAATAACGCGCTTGTGCGCGCGGCTTATCTCCTCACAGACTTCAAGTAGCGGCTTGCCGTTGCACGCGTAGAAAAACTCGCCGGCAATGCCCAGCCTTTTGAGGGCAAGCACATCGCGCCTGCCTTCGACGAGCACGGGCGTTGCAAGGGCCTCCTCACGCAGCTCTTCTATCTCTTCCATTATCCTCTCAAAATCTTCCAGGTTCATAGCTCCCTACTTATAGCTTCCAGCACCCTGTCCCTTGGCAGGTGCACCCTTATGGTCTTCTGCTTGGAACTATCTCCTTTAACAATATTAACATCGCCCTTTGAAACTCCAAACAGGGAGGCGAAAAAGGAGAGAAGGGCGCGGTTGGCTTCGCCTCCCCTGGGTCTGGCAGCCACCCTCACAACTATACGCCTTCTCCAGGCGTCATAGTCTGCAAGCTCATCCTTCCTGGCATTGGGAGATACGATGATATCTATAAGAGTCTCCCCATTCTCGCCGCGAATAGCCTCGGCTATTTCCATGGCATCACCCGCCAGCTATGCCTTGCGATGAACCACGAGCACAGAGACGCGGGCATGCTTCACTATGTGCCCGGAAAGTGAGCCTATAAGCTCGCCGAGCATGCCCCTCCAGCCAGAGTCGCCCAGGATGACCAGGTCACAGCCCTGCTCCCGCTTTTCGAGCAGAATCTCCTCCTCAGGCAGGCCCTCCCTGAACCTTACGCTTGCCTCCACACCTTCGCTTCTAGCCAGCTCAAGGAGTTCCTCGGCAGCCTCATACTTCTCAGGATAAAGCTCCATAAGCTCCTCCCTGCTCAGGTGGAATCTCCGGATGGGATACATCAGCGGCTCAGGCAGAACATAGAGGAACACCAGGGGTACACCAAGAATCTTTGCAAACTCTATTGCCCGCATTACCACTGCCTTGCGGTAGCGGGGCAGGTTTACACACGCCAGAATCTTTGTAACCTCTGCCTTTCTCTTAACCACAAGCGTTGAGGTGCGCATGTTCTCCACTATGTGTGTTGCATTATCACCGAGGAGTCGCTCTGTTATGCTCTTCGTGCCGTGAGAGCCTATTACCAGTATATCATGGTCCTTACTTGCCTTGAGTATCTCCTTTGCCGGTCTGCCATGCCTCACAGTGAGCTCAGCCCTGACTCCGAGCTCCTTGAGCACGCGTCCAGCACGACGCTGCACTTCTGGAACATCTATCTCCTCTTTTGGGTCCTTGACCACAAGCAGTGTTACCTCTGCGCCGTAGCCCTTCGCCAGACGCGCACCAAGGCGAATTGCACGCTGAGCGTGGTGCGAGCCTCCGCTTGCGAGAAGAATGCGAAGTCTGCGCTTTACCTCCGAATATGCAGCCCTCTCCTCAATTATGCCCTTAACTGTGCACAGAGTGATGTTCAGGCTCATGAGCCCTGCGACTGAGAGGATGAGATATCCTGCATATGTGCCCAGCACAGGAATGGAAAGGCTGACAGCAAGCTGCTTCAGGATTACACTCAAAGCTGCAAGCAGTATCGTTAGGGCGAAGTAGAAGCGGATTTTCATTCCGCGTACATAGCGCGTACCGATGGTGCCGATCTGCGCTCCTATGGCGCCACCTGACACCATCACAGCGGCGGCCACTATCTCAACCCTGCCCTCTGTGGCGTAGAGGAAAGTGCCTATTGCGGAGGAGAAGATTATCTCAAAAAGGTCTGTGCCTATGGCCACGGTGGTGGGCACCCCGAGAGCATAAATCATCGCAGGCATGCGTATAAATCCGCCACCTACCCCTATGAACCCGGCGAGAAAGCCTGTGATGAAACCGACCAGCAAAATCGCCCACACAGATATGGACTTTATTTTCGACTGGGGAAGTGCAACCTTTGGCGGGAGATTTATGCGCTGCACCATCTCTGAGAGCTTGCTTCCCACACGCTCTGCTACAGCAATCTTTTCCTTTCCCTCTTCCTCCTCTTTTTTAAACTTCCAGTAATCGAAGAGCATATATGCGCCGGTGCCGCCGAGGAGGAGGATGTATATGGCCCTCACAACGCTGTCTACAATGCCAATCTCCTCCAGGTAAAGCACCGACTCTATTCCAACCTCCACGCCTATCCCGGTGCCTATAATCATCAGTAGTCCCAGGCGCAAATCGACATTGCCCAGCTTGCGGTGCTTGAAGGTTGCGACGACAGACTTGCCCATTATCTGTGCGAGGTCCGTACCTATGGCGTATGCCATGGGGAAACCGAAGATGTTGAGTGCGGGTGTGACAAAGAAACCACCCCCAATGCCAAAGAAGCCTCCAAGCACACCTACGCAGAAGCCCACAGCAAGGAGCAACCAACCGCTTATCTCAACTCCAGCAAGAGGTAGATACATGGCGTCACCCTAATGATGGGGAGTTTCCTTTACCTCTACACCCAGAATTTTGAACACCAGCTCCATAAGGAGTGCGAAGAATGTCCCTTCTACCAGTATTATTAACACCACTGCCACAGCATAGAGCGTGGGATTTTCGCTGTATATCTGTCTAAGTATTTCTAAAAAAGCGTCAATCACGGTTCCACCTGTTTAAAATTTTTTATCTTTTAGTATATAAAGTTTGACTTTCGCAGTACAGAAGAGTATTCCCGCGCACAACCATCCATAAACTAGACTGATATGATGCGGGGGGTGGGATTCAGAACAAACTTCAGAAAGTTTGATCAGCAACTGCAGACAGTTGCATCATCATATTGCGGTATTTCCGCTGCGCTCCAATACCGCTATCGCCACAGTATGCGGGGGGAAATTACAACAGCAAAAACTACAAAGATACTTGGGCCAAATCAGGGGGCTGTGGCAAAATGGCAGGGGTAGTTGTTAAAAATATAGGCAAAGCCACTTTGTCTTATAAAATAGATTTAATAATGATTTTAAAGTACACTGGTGAAAATGAAACATTAAAAAATTTACTCAGACTTTAAAATGCGGGCGTTGTTGCGGCGAGATGGACATCAATTACGTAGACCTTCATATACCATAAACTGTCAGATGACGAAAAATCTGTGGCGGTTAAAATGAACTTTCTCCATTTGGTAAAAATATTTTCTCAGTTTTACTTCTTTGATAACTTGTCTAACTTGTATCTTTCTTGTGGCGTAAGCTTTTTAATATCCAAATACATAATAGGCCACATGAGACTCTTTAAAATACTTTGCTTAAACTCTTTTTTTGAAGGCTTCGGTTATGAACCGTTAGGGACATTAAAACAAGGAGGAAAAAATGAGCAAATCAAGTAAACCAAATGTATTTATAATCGAATCCCTAAGATTTTCCGACGAGAAACATAATAGATTTGAAGGCAAGTTTTTGTCGCAGATCCTATGTTTGGGTGGGAAGGAGACCGAATATTATTATATTCGGACAAAAAAAGAATTAGAAGAAGTATTGAACCTTTTTGACGAAAGTAACTACAGGTACTTGCATATATCTTGTCATGGAACTAATTCATCGCTTAGTACTACTTTAGATGAGTTGTCATTTTCAAAATTTGGTAAATTAATACGTCCACATTTGACAGAAAAAAGACTGTTTATTTCTGCATGCTCAGCAGTTAATGACAATCTTGCGAGGGAAATATTTCCCAATTCTAAATGTTATTCTTTAATTGGTCCAAGAGAAGATATTTTATTCCATGATGCTGCAATAATATGGGCTTCTTTTTATCATTTAATTTTTAAAGAAAATCCAAAGGCAATGTCGCGTAGAAATATATTACCAATTTTAAAAAAAGTAACAAATACATTTGAAGTTTCTTTGAATTATTTCTCTATTAATAAATCGAAAAAGGGTTATAAAAGAAAAAAAATTGAACCAAAACAACAAAAAATTTAACGTCACTTAATGGCTTATAATTTGAGAACGACATACTTATTAGAGAAGCAAATTCTACTAGTGATATTATTGACCTCGCACCATTCCTTCAATTCTGTGGAAATTTTTTGAATGTATTTCAAATCTCGATTTTGAGTGGAGACATATAATTCTTTAGGATGCTTTTGCTGGTTTATATCTTCTATATGTTAAAAATAAAACTGGAAAAAATATGTACGCAGCTTCTTTTATTCGAAATTGTCTAAAAGATGGAACTGTGACCAAAGATTGGGTTCTGAAACTAAAAAGAAAACTCCAAATGAGATATTAATAAAAGTCATAATTATCAGTAGTAGTTCCTATAATTTATTTTTTATTGTACATATTTCGATTTAATTGGCACTGATTTATTATAATATGATACTTATTTTAGTAAAGGGCAATATAGATCTTGATCTAGCAAAATTATTCCATCCCTATATTGGATGTAGGTTTTTCATCATGTACCCGACCTAGCAAGAAATCGAGTGAGTATTCATATTTGATATGTACAACAGCGTTAAGAATAATCTCTATCGATGCCTGCTCCCCGCATCCTATTCACGAATTCATCTTTATTCATCCGGACTCTTCAACCACCCGTATCTCTTCTTCTGTGAGGCCATATAACTTGTAGACGACTTGGTCGATAAGGCTGTCGGTTTTTTGTATATTTTCTATCAGGGGCTTGAGTTTTTCAATTGAAGCATCAAACTCCGCCTTTATCCTCTCCTGGGGCTCCCGGCGGCTGATGTCATATGATGTTATCTTTTTCTTATTTCTCATTAGTGCTTTCTTGAATTCCTCCCAATTATATTTGTAATACTCTTTTATTTTGGTCTTGAGGGTCATATCCTCCACTTTAACTCCTGTGTCTCCTTCCAGCCACTCCAGAAAGCCCTTTATTTCGGCATTTTTCTTTTTATTCAGCTCTATCATCTGCTCCGCTAAAAAAGCTAAAAAGTCGTGCACTACATCGGATTTTTCTTTTTCTGTTATGAAGTTGCCTTCTTCGTCTTTTGGGAGATAGGAGTCGACGAGGGTGAGGATTTCGGAGAAGTTGGAATTGTTGTATAATTGTTTGAGTCCGGCGACGAGTTTGCTTCTTTCGTATTCAGGAGTGATGAAGTTGATGCGGCGGATTGGGAGCTTTTCGAGATATGATTGATTCATATCGTCCACTAAGTAGTCAGTACACCAGTAGTTTATCAACTTAGAACACAGAATCGAGCACAAAAATTTAAGATCCGAAATATTGTCATTTGGTGAAATAATTAGCTGTAAAGTCTTCATGCCTGCAGAATAAGGCCTCTCATCAAAACTTGCTACAATTCTTTGTTTCCACCTTAATTTTTGGATGCGAATAATCCATATTTTTGGATGAGTATAGTATTTCTTTAATTTCGTCTGTGTTAGTTTGTCCTTTGCTGCTGGAACTCCGTCGCTTATCGAAAATCGTTCGATATGTTCTGGGAAAACTACCCAAAAATCACTGTCTTTTTCCAATTGAATTTTCTTCTTACTCCCTTCTTCACCTCTAGAGATGGAAAATTTATTTGACAATTGCCCTAGTCTATTCGAGAGTTTTTCTATTTTCTTAATGATTTGTTGCTCTCTGGTAGAGGATAGGTATCCAACTATCTTATTTGGCCTATTCATCCAGTATGTCTGCTTGACCGTAGATTCGCGTGCCCATTCTTTTCTCCCAAATAACTCAAGTCTCTCCTCTACAGAAACTACGAATCTACTTATTTGCTTGTGTAGAATAATATGTTCTTCGGAGGGTCTTCTTTTCAAAAAATTAAAAACCAAACACCAAGTATCCCGTACTTTATCGAAAAGAGGTCCTGATTCTAGAAATTCATTCACTGAAACTGTATCAAAAATATAGTTTCGTAAAGAAATTAAATCATCTTTTCTTAGGAAGGTATCAGGGGTTATATAACTGCACAATTTATTATTTGCGGTTAATCTGATGGCCAACTCTGTAAATACTCCATAAGAGTCTTTATTTGACGAAATTCCTGATTCATAATTCGAATTGAGATACTCTTTGGTGTAATTGTCAAAATCAGCTCCCCAGGGCGGATTCCCAATCACAGCATCAAAACCCGGATTCTCTGACAAAAATATATCTGGGAACTCCAGCATCCAGTGGAAGAAGTGCTTTTCCCTAGCAAGCTTTTTAGCCTTCTTGTATATGTCTGTGTTTCTTACCTTGGTGGCCCAAGCATCGGGGTCCTCCCTGAATACCTCTAGAATCTCATAGTATTCCTCCTTGGAGTACTTGTTCCCCAGATAATAGGACGTGTGGATGTCAGCCAGATCAACCAGCATTTTTCTGAAGGGCAGTTTAACCAGAACATCATACTTCTGCTCTTTTTCCTTTATGTCCTGAAGGGTTTCCTCCTCTTTGTCCATAATCCAGCGGTGCATCTCAAGAAGGACCTTCATCTTCTCCTGTAAGGTCTCATCCATAAAATCAGTAAAGGAACTCTGGGCCGTTGACTCTTTTACCTCTTTGGGATGGCGGTCCAGCTTCCTGATATCTGCCCCTATAAGGGAATTGCCATGCTTTAAGTGGTGGTCCAAGAAGGATAGAGGCCTGTCGCTTCCCATAGTGGAAAGCCACAGGGAGAGCTTTGCCAGCTCTGTGGCCAGAGGATTTAAATCTACACCATAAATACAACGTCGAATGACTTCTCTTCTTGCCCATTCTATCTCATTTAATTGATTCTCCTTCAATTCCACCTGCATTTCTGGATCAATATAGGGCACAAGACTTTTGGCCAGGAAATCCGTAGCCTCAACCAGAAAATGGCCTGAACCCATAGCAGGGTCTAGGACTTTAATGGATAGAATTTTATTGATACGTTCTTCATTAGTAATTGTGTCTTTAATCTTTTCCTCCACCACAGGACCCAGCGTATTTTCAACAATATACTTAACAATATAATCAGGAGTATAATAAGAACCTGTGGCCTTTCTCTCCCCTTTGTCAGTTATAAGATATACATCTCCCTTTTTAGCCCGGTCGATTATTTTTTTGCCCTCTGCCAGTGTTTCTGGAATCCACACTTCTTTACCATTTTTCTTGATGGCTACCATATCTTCACTGGCAACCTTTAACTTGTACTCTAGAAGACCCTCATAAATAGATCCCAAATGCCTGATTTCCAAGTTAGAATAATCAATAAATATTTTGGTGTCATTTTCTTCCGTCATAGTGAG
Source organism: Candidatus Pyrohabitans sp. (assembly GCF_054014795.1). Classification (NCBI taxonomy): domain Archaea; kingdom Methanobacteriati; phylum Candidatus Hydrothermarchaeota; genus Candidatus Pyrohabitans; species Candidatus Pyrohabitans sp. The sequence continues at coordinate 16,549 of NZ_JBPMGE010000008.1, forward strand.
GTATTCCAAAACCTCTGCTAGATACTTGTCTCCGACTTTATATTTAGACAAAAAGGGATGTTCCTCGTCGTGGAACAGTCCCCCATTATATGGTGGGACATACAATTCCTCTTTGGGAATCCCTAAAGCCTCACTACCTGAATTGATTAATTGGAAGAGGTTAGAAAGCCTGTCCCAAAGGCTTGTTGAATATTCTGAGAGAGACCCTCGTTGCTTTTTATTAAATGCCTGAACTTTAATTTTTGTAATATCGTAATCTTCAAAGCCTTTTTTTGGTATCTTTAGCATACCACGGCTGTCGGCATAAAGGATAAAGAGCAATCGATAGAGAAAAATCAGGGCATTATCATGGATTATTTTTATATTTTCTTCTCTGGGTTCCAGTTTATTTTGAGGATATTTCAGAAACCCCTGAACCATTACTTTCAGGGCCTGATAGACACTCCTTTCAAGACTATCACCCAATTTCTTTGCATAAATTAGGCTTTCTTCGTAGACTTTTTCTAGGAAATTCTTACCACTTTCATCCTTTACAAAAGCCTCTTTTCTGAAAAAGAGATAAAAATATTTAAAGTGGGTAAGACTTCTTGAACCCTCTTCCAAAATTGAAGCAAGATCAACTTCAAAATAGCTATCCAGCCGATAGCTTGTTTCTCTGTAATAAAGTCGCCAGTAGCGACCATTGGTGAGAATGCCCCATTTCGTGTCGGTTTCTCTTAAATAATAGTCAATTTGAAAGCTTGGATTAACCATCTCATAGGTTTTTTTATCAAGAGGCAACTCCCACTGTTTTGCGTCACCTACAGCCAATACGTTAGTATAGAATCCCTGTCTGTCTTTTTGTCTTAGGGCTTCTCTTCTATCAGTCTCGTTCAAAAAGAATGCATAATCAGGTGTTTTGAGGCCCCTATCGGTTTTTTGTTGCACTTCAAAAATGTGGCCCAGATATTTTAAAACTTTGTTAATAAAGTGTTCTTGTAATTGATACTCATTATATCCTTTAAGAAGGTCTTTTTCTTCTTCATAGAGTTTTTTGATTTTGGCGTATGCTTCTTCATGCCCCTTTAGCTCTCTCCAAACAGGTGTACTCTTCAGTCTGTCTTCCACGTAATCCCTTGAAAAGAGGTTTTTGGTTGTAATGGGCGCAAGCCTTAGCTGGACCATTAGATTAAATTTGGCATCGTATTATAAAAAGTCAACGTCTTAAGGATCAGAGATACAACCTTTTAAAGCCACCACACATATCTACTCTACATCTTCTTGAGCTATGCGTGGACATTTCGACCACCTCCTGCAGAGTGGTGGCATCCTTTGGGGGCCTTATCTGGCCTCCACCGTCCCGTGAACTTGTGGAACCTCACCGCCAAACCAGCGCTCCCTCTTATAACCCTGAAGGCTGCGGTGTGCACAGGGCTTAGCCCCAGCTCATCGTCTATTATCTCCATAACATCAACCAGAGCTTTTTGGAGATAATAGTTAATAGCTACTCGAAACAATATCACTGTGTGTGTATAGATAAATATACTCATGTGAATAATAAAGACTTAAGTCATATAAAAAGTCCTTTAGGCAAGGTTGTTTGAAAATAAGAAAGGAGAAGGTGTAAAAGGATGATCGGGAAGCATTTTGAAAAAAAGTTTTCATCCGGGGGAATATATGCGAAGTACTTCGTATATGAACGAGTATCTGCCATCTAGGATTGAGAAAATGATATTTCATGAAGGGAATCTTCGCGAATTTTTTAAAAAAAGAAAGTTTGAATTAAAAAGAGAAGTGGAAAGTTGTGTTTCTGATTATATTCTCGACGTAAGTGAGGAAGATTTCTGTCGATACCTTGTATCTAAATATTCTCTTGTATCTCCTATAATCCATGAAGATAAAATTTACGTTTACAATCTTGACAGAAGTCGGCCGTCTTATGTAAGAGGTGTACAGGTAACAATTGCTGTGCCATTCGAAGGAGATGCAGAATTATTTCAATACAAGCCATCAACATCTACCTATAGTTCTCCGCGTGGGAAAATCGTAGGACAGGAAATCCATTTAATCTATGAGATGGTTGAACATGATGCAGAAAAACTTAAACAAATGTATCAACAGGACCTAAGTAAGATTGAAAGGTATCTAGAATGGGTTAGACAGGATGTGATGTCTTTCAACAATTCCCTTAAAGCTTTTGTAAGCCAGACCGTATCTCAAAGAAAAAAGAAGCTTCTTGATGATAGAGACTTAGTCGATTCTCTTGGAATCCCTGTAAAACGCCGTGCAAATCTCCCGAGAACTTACACAATTCCATCTATTCAAAATATACCTAAATTTGAGCCACCTAAAGTCCCGAAAGAACCATTTAAACCAGAACCCGTTTTAGCGCTTGAAGAGTACAAAAATATTCTTGAAATTTTACATAATATGTCTATTGCAATGGAAAGAAGCCCAACTGTTTTTTCAAGATTGAAAGAAGAAGAGATTAGGGATTTCTTTTTAGTGATGCTTAATGCACATTATGAAGGACAAGCTACAGGAGAAACCTTTAATTATGGCGGAAAAACGGATATTCTCATACGTAGTGAAGGTAAAAATGTATTTATAGCAGAGTGTAAGTTCTGGCATGGCCAAAAGAAACTCACTGAAACAATAGACCAATTATTAGGATATGCAAGTTGGAGAGACACTAAGATAGCTATTCTGTTGTTCAATAAAAATCATGATTTCAGCTCAGTATTGGAGAAAATAGAAACCACCGTTAAAAAGCATACTTGTTACAAACGTGAATGGAATTTGAAAAGTGACAAACTGAAGGAGGAAACAATATTTAGTTATGTATTCCATCAACCTCAAGATGTAAATAGAGAAATGATTATTACTATAATGACATTCGATATTCCGAAGGTGAAATGATGAAAATTATATTTCCTATGGTAGATAATAGTAGGTATGTATGGAGTGGCAGCAAACAAGCAGATACGCATAGAGTTAGATTTCGAAATCGAGGTGCTTGTTATGCAACTACTAGGGTCCTCTCGAACTCGCATATAAACCGGGCATAAATTTCACTCTATTTTTCTACCATTGTTCTGGAAGAGATCTACAGGGATAAAAACAGATGGAAAGCGAGGACAGTGCTTAGGGCTTTGCAAAGGGGTGGCAAGGCAGGTATAGCTTTGAGGAGCTTACAACACTTTATGAAATATCCGGAGGAGATCAGCTCCCTCTAGACTATCAACGCGATTGAGAGACTGAATAAGGAGGTGAGGTGAAGGGCGACTTTCCCCCCTCGAAGCTGTCGTCGCCTTCCTTGTAATACCTTTTATGGTAGTGCTTTCGAACAGCACTTATAAGGTTGTCGTTCACTACCCCTTCATATTCCAAGAATTTAAAAAAACATGAGGTGGCGGGGAAGTAGTAAAGCTCCTGTCCTGCTCTAGGTGGAGTGAGTTAATCACATGCTCTTGGATAAACTTCGATAAAGAGATACTTGCCTTTCTGGCTAAGTTTTTCTACTCCTCAACCAGCTCTTCAGAGAGCAGGTAGACGTAAATTGCCCTCTCCTTTATTACCTATGTCTTTTCACCCTTTCTTCTGAGCATTAGTATCCTATAACCCCCTAGTACCAGTAAAAGCATGCGGGGGGTGGGATTCGAACCCACGCAGGCACTTAGCCAGCAGATCTTAAGTCTGCCCCCTTTGGCCTCTCGGGTACCCCCGCTGGTTTAACTCTAGCGCAGGTTTCCTATCAAAAAATAAAATTAGAATCCTTTAACGCCTGTCCAGAGCTTCAGAAACTTGTCCCTGCTTATAAGCAGATAGTCCTGATCGCGTGAGTGTATCTCCAGCGTAACCCTGCCGTCGTAGAAGCTCTTGAGCTCGCGAAGCACCCGCTCCCAGTCTATTTCACCCGCACCTATGGGCAGGTGGAGGTCGTCTTTGAGGTTGTTGTCATGGGCATGCACATGCAGAATGCGCCTCTGGAAGGTGTGCATAAAGCCCAGGACCTCCTCACCCTCTGCACCTATATGCGCATGCCCCAGGTCCAGCACCAGCCCCAGCTCAGGCAGAGCATCGAGTATCTCCGCGGTGCTCTCTGTGGAGAAGCTGCGCAGGTCTGAGTTTTCTATACACAGCCTTATCCCGACCTCCTCTGCAAAGGAAAGCGCCTCGCCAAGGGCCGAGATGTGCAGCTCCATCTGCTGCTCCCTGAAAAACCTCGGCAGCCCGTGAATATGCAGTCCTGCAACCTCAGCCCCGAAGGCGGCGGCTATCTCAAGAGCTGAGCGAACCTCCTCCAGGAAGGCATCCCTCACCCTGGTGTAGGGGTGGGCAATCTCAAAATACCACGGCAGGTGCGCCACCACCTCCAGCGAGTAGCTCTCAATTATGTCCGTGAGTGCCTGCTTTTTCTCCGCAAGCATCTCCGGCGTAGCCTCCGGCGCCTCTACTGCGAGCTCAAGGAACTCGAAGCCATTCCTCGCTATGAAGCTCACCTCCGCTGTTACCTCCTCACCCGGGCTGTTCATTGCTCCCAGCTTCATTCTCCAGCCTCGAGCATCTCAAGTATTCGCGAGGTGAGCTCATCGCCATGGCGCGCGCCTATATCGCGGAGCTCCCGCTTTATCTCCTGAAGTGTTATTCTCCCGGAGGCAAAGTCTTCGAGCACAGTGATTATCTCCCGGTTCTTCTCAATCTCATCCTCGAGCTCCCGGTTTCTCTCCCTGAGCTTCTCTATGATTGTCCCGGCGTCTATCATCACGCTACCCCGAATAGATTACGGCGTCATATCATAAGAAACCTTACATAAAATCCCAAATTTTATTATACCCCCTGCCAGAATTTATCTCCATGAAGATTGACCTCCATGTGCATTCCGTATATTCCCGGGATTCCAGTATGAGAATCGAGAAGATAATAGGGCACGCAAAAGCCAAGGGCTTGGATGGAGTGGCGATAACAGACCACGGCACAGCGCGGGGCGGTCTGGAGGCAAAGAAGCTCGCCAGCGAGGACTTTGTGGTTATCGCTGGCGCTGAGATAAGAACCGACCGCGGCGAGGTTCTGGGCTACTTCCTCCAGGATGAGATTAGGTCCACGGAGTTTTTTGAGGTGGTAGATGAGATACGCTCCCAGGGGGGTATGGTGGCTGTGCCTCACCCCTTCGACCCCTTCCGCATCTACCGCCTCCGCGGACTGAGCGAGCTTTACACCTACTTAGACGCCATGGAGGTTTTCAACTCCCGGTGTGCAATGCGGGGCTCAAATCGCAGGGCACTCCGCTTTGCAGTTGAGCACGGACTCAAGTTCACCGCTGGCAGCGACGCCCATACCTTTGCTGAGATAGGCAGTGCGGGCGTCGTGGTGGAGAGCATCGAGGACATACCAAAGGGCAGGGTTGAGGTCTTCGGCACGCCGGCTGGCTTCTTTGAGCTTATAAAAACAAAGATTTATAAAACCCTGGGGAGAAGGGGATAGCATGAGCGAGGAGCTTAAGCGTATCGCCGCCGAGAGCGCGGCGCAGGAGGTGCGCGACGGCGATGTCGTCGGCCTTGGCACGGGTTCGACGACCTACTATGCGATTCGCGCCCTCGGTGCAAGGGTGCGCGACGAGGGTTTGAGCATAAAGGCGATACCCACCAGTGTGGATACGCGCATCCACGCCCTTGAGTTTGGAATACCCATAACCACCTTTGAGGAGTTTGAGCAGGTGGACATTGCAATAGACGGCGCGGATCAGATAGGTAAGAAGCTTGCGCTGATTAAGGGCGGCGGCGGTGCGCTCTTTCGCGAGAAGGTGGTGGCGAGCAATGCCAGGCGCTTCATAGTTATAGCGGACAGAAGTAAGCTTACCCAGAGCCTGAGCATGCCGGTCCCGGTGGAGGTTCTCCCCTTCGCATGGCGCGTGGCCGAGAGGGCGTTGATAAACCTGGGCGCAAAGGCCGTGGCCATGCGCAGGGCCAAAGGCAAGGTTGGTCCTATAATAACCGACAATGGAAATTACATCCTGGATGCCGACTTCGGAGAAATTCCTGAGCCAGAGAAGCTTGAGGCAGAGATAAACAGGATAGTGGGGGTGCTTGAAAATGGCCTTTTTCCCTGCGGCATGGTCAGCGAGGTTTATCTGGGAACAAGACGGGGAGTTGAGGTTTTAAGACCTTAACTCCTCAAGCAGCTCCTCAAACTCTGCAAGGTGCCACTCTTCCTCGCGGAGGATATGCTGCAGCTTTTCCTTTACCTTTTCATTGTCTATCGCGGCGATGTGCTCCCTGTACATTGCTATTGCTTCCCTCTCAAGCTCCACGACCCTGCGCACAAAGTCCGCTGGGGTACTGCCCCCGAAGTTCAGCTCCCTGTGTGTCATCGCAGGTTTACCGCCCAGCTCCACTATGAGTCCCGCCAGCCAGTCGGCATGCCTCATCTCATCCAGGGCAATCTCCTCTATTTCGTGTCCTGCCTTGCAGGAGCCGCCGAGCGCCACTGTGGCGTTGCGCATGTACACCAGAATTGCCTCAATTTCGCCGCTCAAATCCTGATTCAGAAGTTCAATCACTTTATCCATAATTTTTCCTCCCTTAAGTGCTGTACCTTTTTAGTCTGGTGATTAATCTATAGATACTGGTTTAAGTAGCTTACTCAGCTATGGCAGGTTAAAGCATGGCATGAGGAAATTATTTATTGTTTGCAGGAGAATATATATAGAGGGAGGTGAAGGGAAGTGACTGAAAGTTTAGTTACTAGAGAGAAGAGGGAGATAGAGTCGAGAAGCGACTCTGAGAAAACCATTGACCTGGCAAACCTGGAGATGTTTGAGATTGCAAGGAAGGCGGGCATGGAGACTGCCTTTGACCGCGTTGTTAAGCAGGAGCCCAAGTGCCCCTACTGTTTCTCTGGATTGAGCTGCAGGAACTGTGCCATGGGACCTTGCAGAATCACCAGCAAGGCAGACCGCGGTGTCTGCGGCGCCACTGGCGATGTGATGGTGGCGCGCGGATTGCTGAGGAATACCCTGGGTGGCACCGCTTCGCATGTGGACCATGCACGGCATGTGGCGCTTGCGCTGCTCCACACCGCAAGAGGGGAGGCACCCTACCAGATTAAGGACGAGGCGAAGCTCCGCAGTATCGCTTCTATGCTGGGCATAGCCAACGCCGAGAGCATGGAGGTCAGCAAGCTCGCCGAGGAGGTGGCACTGCGCGCCCTGGAAGAGATAGGGGCCACCCACGCCAATGGTGGTGCATGGCTGAGGATGCACTCAACACAGGAGCGCCTTGAGACCTGGAGTAAGCTTGGTGTCCTGCCAGAAGGTGGAATGCTTCCTATACTCGAGGGGATGCACCGCACCAGCATGGGCAACGATGCGGACCCGGTTAACCTTATCCTGGGGTGCATAAGGGCAGGCCTTGCAGACGGCTTCTACGGGCTGCACATGAGCACTGACCTGCAGGATGTGCTCTTCGGCACGCCCAAACCCAAATTCAGCGAGGCTGGAATGGGTGTTTTAGAGGGGGACTACATAAACATCGCCTGCCATGGGCATGTGCCGATACTAAGCGAAAAGATAGTCGAGGCGGCGGAGGCCCTGGAAGAGGAAGCGAAAAAGGCAGGTGCCAAGGGGATAAACGTTGTCGGCATATGCTGTACTGGCAATGAAATTCTGGAAAGGCAGGGCATCCCTCAGGTGGGCAATGAGCTAAACTCTGAGCTCGTCATCGCCACAGGCGCGCTGGATGCCATGGTTGTGGACTATCAGTGCATATTTCCGGCGCTGGTGCCAGCGGCGCAGTGCTTCCACACCAAGATAATAACCACCGCACCCATAGTGAAGATTCCCGGGGCAGAGCACATAGAGTTTGATGAGCGCCGGGCGGACGAGGTTGCGAGGAAGATTGTGAGCAGGGCAATAGAGAACTTCAAGCAGAGGGACTCAAGCAGGGTGCACATCCCGAGCTTTAAGACTGAACTCCTCGCTGGCTTCAGTGTTGAGGCCCTGCTCGAGGTGCTCTCTAAGATAAACAGCGAGGACCCGCTTGCTCCACTTGTGGACAGCATAGCGAAGGGCGATATTAAAGGCGCAGTTGCTATAGTCGGGTGCAACAATCCGCGGGTGCCCCATGACCTTATGCACGTAGAGCTTGCAAAGGAGCTGGTGAAGCGCGACATTCTTGTGCTCGCCACCGGATGCGCGGCGCATGCCCATGCAAAAGCAGGGCTCATGAAGCCGGAGGGGTACAGGTTGGCGGGCGAGCGCCTTCAGGGCGTGCTCAAGGTACTTGGGGAGGCTGCTGGCATGGAGGCTCTCCCGCCGGTGCTGCACTTCGGCTCCTGTGTTGACAACTCCCGGATAAACCAGCTCCTCAAGGCGCTGGCAGAGAAGCTCGGCGTGGCGATAAAGGACCTGCCCGTGGCGGCGAGTGCACCTGAGTACAACACTGAGAAGGCGCTGAGCATAGGCACCTGGGCAGTCGCCTTGGGCGTGACAACGCATGTGAATCCACTGCCGCGCGTCATGGGTAGCGAGGTTGTTACCAACCTCCTCACAAAGGATGCGGAAGCGCTCTTGGGTGCGAAGTTCATCCACAGCCCTGACCCCAAGGAGAGCGCCGACATGATAGAGGAGATTATCCTGGAGAAGCGCAGAAAGCTGGGTTTGCCAGCTTAACCTCTCTCTTTTTTAATTTTCTGGCGATACCCGTGTTCAAACTCTTTATCGTAGAGCCTGGACCTCCTGCACTCTTTCAGGAAATCTCCCACCAGAATCAGTGCTGTGCGCTCTATGCCCTGCTCCCTGACCCTTTCCGCAATATCGCCCAGCCTGCCGCGAATCACCTTTTCATCCTTCCAGGAGGCACGGTATACCACCGCCGCGGGGGTGTCTTCGGCGTAGCCCTGGAGGAGCTTTTTAACCACCTCATCTATGTGGGAGGCACTGAGGAATATGACCATGCTGGCACGGTGCTTCGCAAGCTTTGCCAAATCCTCCTTCCCGGGCACAGGGGTGCGTCCTGAAATGCGGGTTAATATGACTGTCTGACTCACCTCAGGCACTGTGTACTCCACGCTCAGGGTTGAGGCCGCAGCAAGAAAGGAACTCACCCCCGGCACAACCTCACAATCTATGCCACGAGCGCGCAGCTCGCGAATCTGCTCGCTGATGGCCCCGTAGATGCTGGGGTCTCCGCTGTGGAGGCGCACCACCCGCCTGCCCTCCTTTGCAGCGCTCTCCATCACCTCGATAATCTCCTCAAGGGTCATGCGGGCGCTGTTGTAGAGCCTGGCATGGGCGGCGAATTTGAGCACTTCCGGGTTGATCAGCGAGCCCGCGTACACCACCACATCAGCACCTTCGAGGAGCCTCCTCGCCTTAAGCGTAAGAAGCTCGGGGTCCCCCGGGCCAGAGCCAACGAAGTAGACCTTCACCTGCGAAGCCCCCTTATAAGAATCATGGAGAGGTAGTCCACCTCCCTGCCCTTAAGCGATTCCAGGTCGCTGGAGAAGAAGGCTCTGCTCCCGCACTGCGCCACAAACACCGCATTCTCGCTCAGCCCAGCGCGGGCAATCCTCTCTGCAATAGCCTCAAAGCTCCGCGAGACCTTCATCAGTACCAGGGTGTCGAAGTTCTCTGCGAGAAGCTCGAGGTTCTCAAGGCCGTACGCCGCAGGCACCACGGCGAGGCGTTCGCCTCCCGAGACAAGGGCAACGCCCAGATTGGCGGCGCACGCTGTTAGAGATGTAACCCCAGGCACAACCTCAATCTCCACCTCAGGGTGTGCTGCCTTTATCCTGTCCATGACGTAGGCGAAGGTGGAGTAGAACACGGGGTCGCCTATTGTGACAAAGGCGACATCCTCGCCCTTTGCCAGCTCATCATATATCGCGTCGCCTGCCTCCTGCCATGCCTTTTCCAGAACTTCGCGCTTCTTTGTCATTGGAAAATGGGGCCGGAGAACCCTGAAGTCGCGCTTAACCGCCTTCTCCACAATCTCCAGGGCCCTGCCGCCCCTGCCGGAGTCAGGAGCGCACACCGCACCGGCCCGCTCAAGCACCCTCCTGGCTTTAATTGTCATGAGCTCTGGGTCACCGGGTCCAACACCAACGCCGTAGAGCTTTCCAGCCATGCTTAAAGAAGTTCCTCCTGCCTTTATATCCCTTTTCATAGGGGGCCAGGGGGTCGTGAAAAAGAGGTAGTGCTCTGGTAGGGTAGCCTGAGCCACTATAAAAGTCTACATAATTTCTTTATCGCTTTAATAATAACGTAGGTTTATGATGCAGTGTGAGATTTGTATAATAATTTTTATAGATTAATAAAGATTCCATAATATATACTAATTGATTAAGGAAAGTATAAAATTGCTGGAAAGTTGAGAAAAGCATTTTTAAATTCCTTTTTGTTTATTATCCATTTTTTAATTTACAATGGCCTTACCACATGTTTTAAGTCAGTTATTATTTCTTTTTTATTCTTTTTAAGGTCCATTTTCATTAAATCTACAAATTTAGCATGAATTTTCAGCTCTCGTGGCATATCACAATTTGCGTAACACTCATATTTTTTGTATAGAGGGATAGTTATTGGCTCTTTGCTGGTTTCTGAATAATTATAAGGCTTTGGATAGAGGAGAACGATTTCCGGACACTTTGCTGCTATACCATAAGCTATCATCTGATATATGTCATGATTTGACGGTTTAATCTTCTCTTTGTAGTCAATTTTATATTTAGTGTCTATTATCATGTGGATTTTATCATTTTTTAATATAACAATATCTGCCTTTGGCACAATGTTTCCATTTTTATCCAATTTACCGATATTATACTGTAACTTAATCTGATAATCCTTCAATCCAATATCCTTTTTATGCTTCTTTATTATTCTGCCTATAAACTCTTCAAATAACTTGTTCATATCAAAAACTATCCCCCCATATTCAAATCTGCCTGAACTTAAATCCACAGAAAAGTTTCTTATGAACATAAAACACTTATCTACAACTGGTTTAAAGTGTAGATTTAGCCTGTTGAAGTGGATTTTATCCTTGAGATATGGCAGAATTACCCTATCGCTCACATCATCAAAGATGAATAGAAGCTGATCTATTTTTCTATGATTTTCATAGCTTCTAGATACCACTTTGAGGATTCTAAGAGTGTATTTTATCGTCTGATTGATTAGATTGTCTTGAGTTAGCTCATCAAACTCGCAGTAGGCAAGAGGAAGATTTCTGACAGCGTTGCTCTTTATGTGCTGGGCTAAGAGTAGTTTTCCCCTTACCGTTGAGAGATTCTCTTCAACGGTAATATACTCTCTAAAAATTGATGATTGCAATATATTCTCAAGCTCTGCTAAAAACATTGTTATATATATCTCAAGTATATCACCCTTTTTGAATAAAGATTCTGAAGTTTCTCCAATTCTCAAATCCATTGTGTACTGAAGCATGAAATGTAGATTTCTTAGAGCTTCATTTACTTTGTTTTCATCTTCCCCCTTACGTCTGTATAATTTTGGGAGTATCTGGATTCTCTTGTTGCCAACCTGAAGCACACCAACATAATGGTAAGTTCTTAGTTTATCTCCATGAAGCACCGTTATGATGTCGGTATCAGCCTTCAGCAGTTTTTTGAGTTTGTCATTTATTTCTATTAATTTGCCTTTCTCTTTATCTGATAATTCATTTGATTTATCCAGTTTTATATCCTGTTCATACTCAAATATGATTATTGTTTTGTTCATATGTCTGTTCTCCAGTGTTATCAGACATATACCTGCTTTAGTATCTCAATTAATTCCTCAGCAGTTTCTACATTTTTTATCTCATAACGCCTGATGTCTTCTAGTTCTCCCTCATTTTCAAATGGATTATCTATTTCTGTAATGAGTTCATCTCCAGCTTCGCCGAGAACCTTCTTAATCTTTTCATAATCGTTGTAGAAATACTCCTGGAGGAGAGGTATTATCTCATTGAACCAGATTCTGTGGAGGTTCTGCTTCCATAGGTCGGGGTCATCCACATAATCTCCGCTCTCATCCCTGAAGATGTTCAGGAAGTAGGCGTGCCCAATCTGCTTTTCTCTGTCGGCAAGGAAGGTTATCCGCTTGTTCATGGCTTTGAGAAGCTCTGAGATATCAAGACCATTTAATCCGCTTCTTGCGGCATCTTCAGTTATCTTTCCGTCAGATGCTTTTTCTAAAATTTCATAGAATCTCTCGGCTTCAGGCGGAATCTCGATAAACCCAAACCTTCTCCTGAGAGCTATGTCTACCAGAGCTATTGACCTGTCAGCGGTGTTCATGGTGCCTATGATGTACAGGTTAGGCGGGACCCCAAACTTCTCCTTTGAGTAGGGGAGGGTTACAATGGTCTGATGCTTGCTACCTATCCTCTTGTCGGGCTCTAGAAGGGTTATTAACTCGCCGAAGATCTTTGATATGTTACCCCTGTTTATTTCGTCAATTATTAAGACGTATTTTTTAATGCTATTGTTTTCCATTGCTTCCCGTACCTTTTCAATATGTTCTTCACCAAATCCTCCTCCATCTTTACCAAAATACTCTGTCCATGTATCCTCTATCCCATTCTTAGATTTAACAGAAATACCTGCCGATTTGCAGAGGTCGTAGAATGCCCTCTTACAGATTCGCTTGAATACACCATCTTCCAGCTTGAATTTTCCATCATCTGTAGGTCGGTAGCCCTCAACAAACTCCTCATAGCTGTAGGTTGGGTGGAAGGTTACGAACTCTATTCTCCCCTCTTCTTTAAGCTTCAGGAATTTTTCTTCAGAATACTCCATTATGTTTGCCTCCTCCGAGATGAAAATTGTAGCAGATTTTCTCGCCTTGTAAGTTTTGCCTGTACCAGGGGAACCGTAGAGGATGATCTGTTTTTTGGTGATGAGTAAATTATGGAAATATTTGTTACCAGCATTGGATTCTAAATTTATCTTTTGCTTTTTAATCATGGCTTCTACAATTTCAAAGTCTTTACCTCTTTCAAGTGGCATTACAGTTCCGCTCCTCCAGCGTTTTATTTTCTGAATCTTGTATCCTTTATCTATATCAGTAGTATATATCCAATTCACGTCACGTAAATGGCATATTTTATAATTTAATTGGTGATGCTGCGGAATTTTATCGGGGTCAAAATAATAATCGCTGATAATAATGCCAATACCAACTATTTCTTTAATACCTTTGTTGGCAATAATAATATCATATTTTTTCATTTCCTTGTAAAAATTCCAAACTTGACTACAATTGTTTCCTATTTTAGACCTATATATCTCTTTAAAATATTCTTTAAGATCATTATAATCTTCAAATTTATTTAAATCTCCAAGATCGCACCAGCCAATACCAATAACCCCATTTTTTCTACAGTCTTCCCAATAAAGAGCTTCATGGCCAGGTGAAACTTTCCAATATTGAATTTCTTCTCCCATCCCTTAAACCTCCTCCAATTCTATAAACTTTACAGCAATCTCACTTGCTCTGTAGGTTTTCCCTGTGCCAGGTGGTCCATAGAGGATTATTTGCTTTTTGATTTTTAGAGATTCACCGAAAAAGTTCTCTGCAGACTCGCTATCAGAGTCGCTCAGGAATCCAGGAAGTTTGCCTGTCCTGTAGAAATCTATCATCTGTTTAACCTTTTGCTCCTGTACTTGTGAGTAGTACTTTTCAAGTATATCCAGAGCCCCTCTGTTGGATATCCACTTTTCAACGCGATAATGTCCATTCCACTCAACGATTTGCTCATCAAATGGAATTGGCTCCCCAGTGATCCAGGTTTTAAGATTTTCATCATCGTTAGTATCAGTAATAAATATTACTCCAGAAAAATATTGTTTTCTATCTGCTGGATGCCTAGTAACCAGAAACAGGCACCTATATTTAACAACATTCTTTGATTTTATATTACGCAGATAGTGTTCACCATCGCTAAAAGCCCATGAGCTGATACATCCATTTTCATATTCATTCAAGCATCTTTCTGCCTCATTACATGTTACATTATTTCTCTTCTGTTCTTCGGTACATGCATCAAGATGCCTGTTTGGACTGTAGTTCAGGCCACTTATTACTATATTCTCCTTATTCTCTAGATTTACAGGATGTATCTCTCTGTTGATCATCTAATTCATCCTCATTATTTTCTATTAGATTAACAGCAAGTTTTCTAGCGTTGTAGTCTTTCCTGTGCCAATTAAAGTATTTATTTCCCAATCTCCTCTTAGTATCCACAACAGTTTTGTAAAATCACTCATAGTAATACGTTTGTATGTAAAAAATAAGTATATAAGCATTTCTATCGTAATCGAATTTTTCATTCTAAAGCTTAACCACATAAGATGCATTTACCGCCTACTTTACGATTTTCCTCAACTTTATCTAAAACTTCTCTCTCAACTCCCTCTACCCACCAGCTCAGCAACTCATAAACCCGTTGCATAACCCAATCTTCCACTTGAAACATAAAAGCGTAAAAAGCGAGTAAAATTTCGTACCTATCCCCCAGTGGCATATGAAAGGGAGGGACATTCCCTCCCCTGCCATGCTCCGGTCGGGATTCGAACCCGAGTCGCAGGATCGAGAGTCCCGCATGATTGGCCGGGCTACACTACCGGAGCAAATCGAATATATTGCCCGCTTTCACTTGGTAAATATTTCTTGAAGGGGCAATGTGCGCAATCGCCGGAGGTTTCTCAGCCAGTGCTGCTGGAATGCTTGAACTTCTGAAGCATCGGGGTAGCGATGGGTATGGCATTTTCGCGGGGGATGAGCTCTGCCTTGTCCACGCTCTGCATGCCACCCACTCCAGGGATGCCCAGCCGGTGGCGGGGTGCTCGGGTCTGGTCCTTGCCGCCAATGGCGAGGTCTACAACCACCGCAAACTCAGGGAAAGGCTGGCGTCGCATGATTTTAAAACGCGAAGCGACTGTGAGGCGATACTGCATGCGGTGGAAGAGCACTACAGCGGCAATCTCCTGGAGGCTGTGGCGGAGGCTCTCTCCATGCTGGACGGCGAGTTCGCCTTTGCGGTAAGCGACGGTGCTGCAATAGTCCTCGCTCGCGATTTTGCTGGAACAAAGCCGGTGTACTTCTCAGGGCGAAACTTTGCCTCAGAGAAGAAGGCGCTCTGGGCAATGGGGGAGGAAGCCTCAAGCTTAAATCCTGGGGAGGTTGTCTCCCTGACAAAGCGCGGCGTTGGGCGTCTGGGCGTGAAGAGGTGCTCAATTCGCAGTGTCGCTGAGCCGGAGGCTGAGCTTGCAGATGCCCTGGTGAGCGCCGTCAAAAAGAGAGCAGAGCACATTGAGCGTTTCGGGATACTGTTCTCTGGCGGTGTGGACAGCTCCCTAATCGCATGCATATGCGCAAACCTGGGCTATGAGCCCAGACTTTATGCAGTCGCCCTGCCAGGGTCACTGGACTGGAAGAGGCTGAGAATAGAAAAATTTCTCGGCCTGGAGGTTGTGCTCGAAGAGATAAGCCATGAGGATGTGGAGGCCGCAGTCGAGCGCGTGCTCTATGCTATTGAGGAGTCCGATGCCCTGAAGCTGAGCATCGCCATGCCCATTTACCTGGCGGCGGAGCTGGCGAAGGCTAACGGAGAGAAGGTGCTCCTCACAGGACAGGGGAGCGATGAGCTCTTCGCTGGCTATGCCAGGTATGCTGCGCTGGGCAGGGAGGAGCTTCGCAGAGAGCTGCGCAGGGACTTTGAGCGTCTCTACAGTGTGAACCTGGAGCGGGACGACAAGGCGGCCATGGCGGCGCAGATAGAGCTTCTCCACCCCTATCTGGACCGCCGTGTGGTGGAGGTGGCCCTCTCCCTACCGCCAGAGCTGAAGATTGCCAATGGAACGCGCAAGTACATCCTGAGAAAAGCTGCCAGGAGGCTCGGGCTCCCGGAAGACATAGCAATGCGGGAGAAGAAGGCTGTGCAGTACTCCACAGGCGTTGCAAAGGCGCTGAAAAAGCTTGCCCGTGCAGAGGGGAAAAGCCCGGGGGAGTACGTTGGGAAGCGCTTCTCTGAGCTTTTTTCTACCTCCTGAGCCTGAAGTAAACCCCGCCCTCTTCCCTTCTCAGCCCAACCCAGCCCTTCTCCTTCATTTCGAGCAGGCGCCTTGCCACGAAGGTCCTGCTCTCGCCTGTGATTTTTGCTATCTCCTCTATGCTGAGCTCCTTGGGGTAGACGCTCTCAAGGATGTCCAGGATGAGCTTATCTCCTCTTCGCATTTTATCACCAGTTGTCCAGGCGGAGTTGGTGCCTCGTAGCCTTTGGCTTCTTCGCCTGTTTGTTAAAGATTATCTCTCCGTACTTGCCCCCGCCTCCCTCTATTATCTCAAAGTCCTGCACCCTGAAGCGGCGTATGAGCTCGGCTATTGCTTCGCCCCCGACCTTGGCAATCTCCCCTATCTCCACATCCACGAGTACGCGTATCTCACTCCCGAAGGCCACCACAAGGCTGCGCCACAGATTCTGAACGCGGGCTGAGTAGACGTTGCTCACCGTCAGAGCTTGCGCGATTATCTCGGCCAGGGGGGCGATTCTCAGATACGGGGGGCGGTGCTCCGGGTGGTGAGGCTCCGTCCAGGTGGCGATTTCGCGTATCCTGTCGCGCACACCCTTCTTGATTCTTCCCCCGCAGTGGATGCACCTCCACTTTAGCCTTGTGGCCTCCTCAAGCTCATAGTGGGTGTAGCACTTTATGCATGCGGTGCGGTGGTACTTGCCCAGGCGGGGGTCAAAGCCCACATTCAGCACAACGCCGTTACCCTTCTGGCGAAGGAGGGCGCGCTTTATCTCAGTGAAGCTTATCTCTCTTAGCCTGAACCTGTTGAACTCTCTGCCCAGCTTGCTGGGCCAGGGCGAGTGGGCGTCGCTATTTGAGAGGAGGGTTATGTTCTGGAGCTCGGCTATGGTGTCGGCCAGCTCTGTGTCTGCACTCAGTCCCAGCTCCAGGAAGGCTATTTTGGCATTGCCATAGCATTCTTGCAGCGAGTCATACTCCTTGTATATGCTCGTCCAGGGTACAAAGGCATGAGAGGGTCCAATGAGGCCGCCCACGTCGTTGACCGTGTCGGCGATCTCCTCGCCCTTAAGCATCAGATGAGGCCTGCCGTCTCTTTCCATGTCCACCGAGTACTTTCTGAACCTGTCCCTCAGCTCCTCTGCGGTGGAGAGGGAGGGCAGGAATATCAGGTGGTGAACCCTTCTTGCATCTTCCACCTCCAGTGTTAGAAGGAAGTGCGTGTCCCCGGCGAGGAATATACCCTCCGCCACCTCCTCCAGGGAGCGGATCTCCTCCAGCCAGGCAGGGTGGAGGGCATCTCCTGTTCCCACCAGATGCAGACCCTTGAGGGGGGCCTGCTCCGCTATGATGGCTATTCGCATATTGTTGGAGGTTGCACCGGAGTAGCGGCTGTGGATGTGGAGGTCAGCATTTATCTCCAAAACATCACCGAAATTAGTTTCGCAGGTGAATACTTAAAGTCTTTGTATGACAAAAGATTCATATTGCAGCAGAGATTATTGATTATGTCAGGAGGATTAAGTGTGAGAAGGTTTATATCCCTCATTTTAATGTTAGCGCTTTTTCCTGTCGCCTTCGCAGAACAGACTGTTCAGGGCTCTGGGATTATAATGGGCATTGAGGCAGAGTACGATTTTAAGAGTCCCGAGCACAGTATAGTTACAATCACCTATAAATTTGTGAACCCTGAGAAGGAGCCCATTCCCCTGGAGTATGCCTCCAGCTTCACATTCTCTCGCGAGGGTTCAAGGGTAATTGAGGTGTACGATGTTCCCAAGGGGGGTGTCCAGTACAGGCTGACAGAGGATAAGAGAGGGGTTACATTCTTTTTTGGACGCACCTTCGCTCCGGGTGAGGAGTATGAGGTAAAGATAAAGCTGGATGTTCCGGATGCCACTGAGAGGGGGGATGGGGTTTGGAAGTTCAAGGATATCGAGGGCAACTTCTTTGAGTGGCCCATCAACGGCATACGCGTTTCCTTTCTCCTGCCTGAGAGCCTGTTTAAAAGCTACAAGATAGTGAGGCTGGACCCCGGGGCGGAGCTTATATATGAGGGTCAGAGGAAGGGTGCAGTCTGGGAGCGCAGGATTCTCTACCCCGGGGAGAGCTACCTCACTACAGCGGATTTCACAGTTGCCTGGAACATCCATGCGATTGTTTTAACCCTCATACTTGCAGCCCTCCTTGGTGCGGTTGGATATTTCTTTTATTCGGGTGGGCGCAGCAGGATAGTTATTCGAAGGGGTTTTATAAAGACATTGCCAGGCCACCCGGGAGAGAGCGATATAATAAGCAAGTTGGAGGAGTCCATCAGGAGTGCCAAGCATGAGGTGGCTATAACCTCGCCCTGGATATTCTATGTGGACTGGTTTACTTCGAGCATAAAGCAGGTCGCAGACCGCGGGGTGAAGGTGAGAATAATAACCTGGCCCTGGTATGAGCGCAGAAAGGTGGGCAATAAGTGGGAGTACATTGAGAATCGAAGGCAGAGCTTCGCGCTGGAGAGGTTTCTGGATATGTTCCCCCCCGGCACTGTGAAGCTGAATGAGAATGTGCACTCCAAGCTTATAATTGTGGACGGAAAGGAGGTGATTGCCTCCTCGGCGAACCTGACGCAGACCGGCTTCTGGGAGAACTACGAGGCAGGTATCTGGATAGAGGATGAGGAGATTGCAAAGGCGGCGATGGAGTATTTCGAGAAGGTTTGGAACTCCAAGCACAGCGTCACCCTCACGAGGGAGTTTATGAGGGAGAGGAGGGGCTGAGTGTAGCGTGAGGAGGGTTGGTAGGAGGTGGTGCTCCGGTACGCCTGAGCCTAGAAGTCTGTTTTAGTTGACAACTCTCCTCCTGGTTCAGCATCGAAGGTTTTATTTCGTGTAAAAAAAATCAAGCTTATTTCACGTAGGTAAGTCTATACGTTCTCTTTTCTCAACCGAAAGTTTTATTATGTAGCAAAAATATTTAGAGGACCGAGGAGGTTTTCTTGAATGATTGTAGAAATATTTGTTTTAGTGGTTGGGGCAATTATATTATTTGCTTTTTTGATTAGAGGGTGGAATCATTTACCAGATAGGGAAGAGCGGTTAGAATTACCTCCCGATTATGAGAAAGAGATACTTGTTGATATGTCTGGTTCTTCGGATTCAGAGAGGTCTTCTTCAGATTCCTCTCCACGGTCAAGCGCAGGGGGGACTTCTAAAAAACTGAAGTATCCAAAATGTCATGAAAAAAATTGTAAGGTTTGTTTCTATGTCGATATGGGAAATGGAGGAACTTCATCAGGTCATTCGTGGGTTACTTTAGAATGTAATGGTTTTAAAGCTGGCTATGGCTTTTATCCAAATGGGGGGAATCCCATCAGTACCCAAGGAATAATGATGGATGATTCTACACGCATTTGGCATTACAGGATATGTTATCCAATTACGACAAAACAAAAAAATGCAATTATTAAAACAGTGAAAGCTTGGACGAAATATACATATAGAGTTTTATCTCAAAACTGCACAGATTTCATAGAAGATGTAGCTGCAGCGGCGGGTCTTAAATTGCCACCTACATCGGATTTTGGGATTTCAAGGCCCAACCGCTTTGCATCAAGTCTTAAGGGAATACTAAAAAGTGGTAAAAAAACGTTTCATGGAGGCACAGTAGAAAAAAATCCAAAAAACCCTCCACCTAAATAGATAGCAATATTGCATTACCATTATGCTTCTTTTGTGGGTATATTACCCGCCTTTGGGGTTTTAAAGCTCCAAAGACTTTTGCAGTGCTAAGGGATGCCCCAGTTGGGACTCTTCCATTGTGGTTACCCATCTCGCGAAGCGATAGGGTGAACAAAGGGAGGGACATTCCCTCCCCTGCCATGCTCCGGTCGGGATTCGAACCCGAGTCGCCGGCTCGAAAGGCCGGCATGATTGGCCGGGCTACACTACCGGAGCTTTAAAATAAGTTACCATAAAGGCAAGATTTACAATGGAAAAGGTTGCTGTAACGCTGGCGGGGAAGGCGCCCTTATATGGTTCGGAAGGGGTGATAGGGGCGGGGAAGGCCCCTATATGACGGACTCGGCGGGATTTGAACCCGCGATCTTCGGCTTAGAAGGCCGACGCCTTGTCCAGGCTAGGCTACGAGTCCACAGAACCTCCTGCAAATAAGTTAGGGTTGCTGGAGGTTACTAGAGAGGGATTAGAGTGCTGTTGAAAAGAATTATTAAACATTTTCCCTTCGGAAACTACCAGCACTCAAACGCAGATGCGCTGAAGTAGAAGGTAACCTCCCTGAACTCGCTGCTTGCCTCGTACTTTGAAGCCCTGCATATGTTCACCAGGCTGAGCTTCAGCCGCGCCACAAGCATTTCCCGCTCCTCGGGCTCTTCATGGGAGAAGATGCCCACCCTGCGCAAGCCCACATTCTTCTCCAGTATCTGGGCAAGCACACCCTCTGCACCCGGCACAAGGTCCTCGAGGCTGTGATGTGTGAGAAACACCAGGTCGCCAACCTTCGCCCGCGAGGCAGCGAGCACATTCTGAGAGCTTCGCAGTTCGATGGTTTTAACTCCATGCTCCACCAGCTCATCTATAATGCGTCGAGAGATTCCTGTTAAACCGTAGACCTTCATGCTCACCACCTAATAGAACATGGGAAGCTCACGTACCTCCTGCTGCTTGAGCTTGCGGGTCTGCTTCGCCAGCTCCTCCATCTTTGCCTCTATCGCCTCCGCCTCATGGATGAGGGGCTCCACATCTATCTCGAAGCCCTGCAGACGGTTGAGTACCCTTATGAGCTCTGCAGCCCCCCTGGGGTCTGGATTCATCCCTGGCGTCTGGGCGAGCAGGCACAGTGCGGGTATGCTAACCTGGGCGCAGTCAAGCAGAAGCTGTCCCGGCATGCCGCTTATCACTCCCTCGCGGAGTATCTCCACATTCTGGCTCCTGAGGTAATCGGTCATCTCCTTCGTTGTGGCAACGCCGTAGACCGCCGGCTCCTTGAGGGGTGAGGGGATGCCTGCGAGGGTTATCACCCGCTCCGCCTTGACATTGGAAGCCCACTCTACTATCTTCTTGCTCAGGTCGTAAACAAGTGCAGGGGCGATGGGCACGTCGCTGTACAGAAGCGCTACCCTGCCCTTTGTGTAAATCCGGAAGGGATGCTGTGCAACGCCCTCGCGCAGCAGCGCCACCGGCGGCAAAAAGCGCGATTCCACGAAGCCGGCGAGCTCCATCTCCAGCCTGTCTATCATAAAACTGGTCGCTATCCCGCCCACCAGGCCGACACCGGGCAAACCCTCAATTACTATTGGCGATTCCTCAAGCTCCCTGAGAAGAGCAATCCTGACATCTTCTGTCATCTCCATCCCTATGATAATTAGAACCTGAGTTCATATAAATCTTTACACTCAGGTAAGTGCAGGAGGTAGTCTGCCGGGATAACATAACCCGCAAGGTCGAATACGCGCGGCACGCGGGCAATTATCGCCATGTCGCTGGTGCAGATTATACCCCTGTTTGCAACAAGCTCTGCATCGGGTGTTCGCGAGGTTCTGGCTTCGATGTCCAGATCAACTTCACGCGCTCTGCCGTTTATACAGGAGCACAGCATGCCACTGAAGCTGACCATGGAATCGAAGATAAACCTAACCCTGGCCGGAGAAAGCTCGCCGAGAGCCTGGAAGATACCCTCAAGGGCGGTGTCGGTAACTCCGGTGTGCCTGTGCTTACCGTAGACACCGCTCACATCGCGCACAAACCCGTCATCGCAGGCGATACACGGTTTTCCGCGAAGCCAGCTTTCCACTGTTATGAGGACATTGTAGCCGTCCACCACGAGGGTCTGGCCTTTAACCTCCGCGGGGGTGAGCAGCTTTTTCCTGTGCATCTCCGCCTCTGCGCGGGGATAAACGCAGCGCAGCAGCAGGTTGCGCTCCTCCCTGCTGAGCCTGTATCTGTCTCCCACCACCTTCACCGCTGTAGTCCGCCTGTAGCCCCGCTCAAGCAGGTAGCGCAGGTCGCATATCGCATCTTTCACAGAGGTTAATTGGCGGTTATAAGAAAAGTATTTTATGGATGCAGTAAAAAGGTAGAAAGGGGTGTCTACCAGATGGCAACAATCATGGCTGTAGATGACGAAAAGGACATTCTTGTGCTTATTGAAAAAATCCTCACCAGGGAGGGGCACACAGTTATCACCGCCAGAGACGGAAAGGAGGCGCTGGAGAAGTTGAAGCGGGTGAAGCCGGATTTGGTCCTTCTGGACATAATGATGCCTAGGATGAGCGGATATCAGGTGTGCAAGATGATAAAGCAGAGCGATGAAACCAGCTCCATAACAGTTGCCATGCTGACAGTAAAGTCTGAAGATGAGGACAAGGTTCGTGCCCTTGAGAACAGCGGTGCAGACTGGTACTTCACCAAACCCATAGACATAGAGAGATTTGCAAGAAGCGTTGAATGGCTTCTTAAGAATCCCCCACCAAGAGGTTAACTCATGCAGTGCATATCCATAGCCTCTGGAAAGGGTGGGGTGGGTAAGAGCATAGTGTGCGCAAATCTTGCAGTTGCCCTGGCAGATGCCGGTTACAGCGTGGCTGTGATTGACGCAGATATAGAGGGCCCAACTCTCAGCCTGCTTTTCGGATACCGTCTGGAAGATGACGCCACACTTCACGACTACCTCTCTGAGAGCGCCGCTGAATATGAGGTGGTGAGAGAAGTCAGCCCGGGAGTGAGTGCAGTGTTCGGCAGTGTGCAGCTTACCGCTCTTATGAGGGAGCTCAAACTGGAGCGGCTGAAAAAGCTTGCTTCCTGGATTAAAGAGAGGTACGATTTTGTGCTTATAGACACCCCTCCGGGTTTTGATGAGGATGCCTTTGTCGCTATTGATGCAGGGGATGGGATTATTATTGTGCTCAACCCGGATATCCTGTCAGTTACCGGTGCTCTAAAGGTGAGAAGGATTGCGAAAAGGCTGGGCAAGCAGATTCTGGGGTTTGTGATTAACAGGGCGGGGCATGAGTACGACATACCGGTGGAGGAGATGGAGGCGGTTCTCGAGGAGGAGGTTCTGGTGGTTATTGAAGATGACCGCCTGATTAGAACTTCTGTACTGGAGGGCATCCCCCTAGTAACATCTCATCCAGAGTCTCCTGCCTCCAGGGGGATAAGGGAGCTTGCGAAAAGGCTCATTCAAAATAAATCGCCGGCTTCAGGGGCATAGCCTTGGCGCTTCGCTTCGCGGGGTCGTAGATACCTGCCTCACCGGCGCGCTGCACCACTATCTCCGCTTTGAAGGTGCGCTCAAAGAAATGCTTCGCCTCCTCGAGAACGCGTGCCTCATCCACGTAGCTGTGGAACTCTATCTTAGCAGGGTCTTTGACCAGTGCCGGCAGGAGCTTTGCAATCTCCCTGCCGTGCTTTCTCAGTTCCTCCTCACCCATCAGCACCTGCATGGCATTCTTGAGCTCGGGTTTAAGCCGGCTGAGTACCTCGAGCATGCGCCACTTCCAGCGCGGGGCCACGTACAGGTAGATCTTTCCGGGGCTGAGCCCTGTGACCTGCATTATGCTCTCTATGTCCCTGAGGGTATTCGCCACGAGCTCCTCGCCCAGCTCAGCCTCCTCATTTATCAGCTCTTCGCGGTACTCCGGCCAGGGGGCAAGGCTGATATAGCCTTCCTCACCCATGAGGCTCCATATCTCCTCGCTGAGTGCAGGGGCATAGGGTGCAAGGAGCTTCACCCAGTCGCGCAGAACTTCGAGAAGCACCTCCTTATTAGGCTCGTCTCTCCGCAGGTACCACCTTACGTCGTTCCACACATCAAAGAAGCCTGCCTGAAATGCTGAGCGTGTTTTGAACTCCTCCATGCTGGCGGTTGCCTGCCTTATGTGCTTCTGCATCCTGCTCCTCAGCCAGTGGTCAATGCTCCTCTCTTCCTTGCGGGAGTTTTTAAGGTTGATTATCTGCACCGCCAGCTCCAGGAACGCCAGAAGGTTGACTGCCATATCGTGGGCATTCTTTGAGCGCCAGTCGGGGTCGCGCATGCCCTCGCTGGCGTACAGCAGGGTGCAGCGCGTGACGCTTGCCCCGTAATCGCGCAGCGCATCCTTGAGGGTGATGAAGTTGCCCTTGCTCTTGGACATCTTCTCACCCTCGATGCTCATCATGCCATTGACGCCTATAGCAGTGGGCCAGAACTTCCGCTCAAAGAGCGCCACGTGGTGGAAGATGAAGAAGGTCAGGTGGTTGGGTATCAGCTCCTTTGCAGAGTTTCGCAGGTTAACTGGCATCCAGTAGAGAAACTCACGGCGCATCTCCTCAAGCGTTTCCCGCGCTATGCCGCTCTGCCTCGCCACCTCCTCTGCTTTGCCCCTGCCATAGAACAGGTAGTCGAACACCTCTCTGCTCAGCCTGTCGCCGCCTATTCTGTGCTTATTTATGTGCTTGGCGATGGTGTAGAAGGTCATGTAAACCGTAGAATCGCTCAGGGTTTCCACCTTCCACTCGGGGTCCCAGGGCAGGGGCGTTCCCAGGCCAGATTTTCGCGCGCATGCCTTGTCTTCCAGCCACTCTATTGTGTTTTCAAAGTTGGAGCGCGCCTCCTCCGGAAATATCTTCATCCCGGCCAGAGCCTCTCTCACCAGAGCCTTCCATTCCTCATCGCTGTACTTGAGGAACCACTGATCCTTGAGGATTTTTACAAGGCAGCGCGTACCACAGCGGCACACCACCTCTTCCGTAAGCTCATACATCCTGTCTGCTATACCCCGGGCGATGAAGTCCTCAATTAGCTCTTTCTTGGCCTCGTTCACCTTCTTGCCGGCGTACTTGCCGGTGATTTCTCTGAGCACGCCTTTGTAGAACTCCTCACGGTAAACTTCGGCGGTCGCCTCTTCAAGGCGCTCATCGCTCTGGTCAGCGATGCCCATGCGTTCGCATATCTCTATCGCAGGGTGCTCCCCGTAGCCTGGCGCCTTTATGAGGGAGATGGGCTCTATGCTGAGAAGCTCCTCTCTGGTTATGCCGTACTTTGCCACCTTCTCTGGCGAGCGCTGAAGGTCGCGCAGGGCGATGTAGTCGTAGGGTGCATGCGAGGGTACACTCATGACAACGCCCGTGGCATTGTCAGGGTCAACAAAGCTTGCGGGCAGTATGAGGATCTCCCGTCCTGTAATCGGGTCGATGCAGCGCTTTCCTATTAGCTCCTCTTCCTGAAGCTCCTCCTCAATGCTTACATCATCTTTCTGTTCCTTTATCTTGGCGACAGCCTCCCTGCTCACCACCCAGCGCTCATCGCCCACGCGGAGCTTTACATAGCTCGCCTCTGGATTGAGCCACATGTTTGTCACGCCGTAAATAGTCTCCGGTCTGAGCGTTGCCGCCACAAAGTAGGCGTCGCCGAAGGGGAACTTGAGCAGGATGAACTCTGTGGGCGAGACCCCTTCGCCGCGCAGGCGGTCGTGGTCCCCGGTTGGCGACTCGTCGTGGGGACACCACACCACCGGGTGCGTACCCTTGGTGACATAGCCCTTATCGCGCAGGGTGAGGTACTGCCATTCTATAAACCTGGAAAAGGGCGGGTGAAGCGATGTGGTTGTGAACTCCCGCCTCCAGTCTATGCTGTGCCCCAGCTCCCTCAGCGCGAGCTTTGACTCGCGGATGTAGTACCGCGCTATGTACTCCGGGTCTGTGAACTTTTTAAGCTCCTCCTCTGGGACGCGGTCGATGTCCCGGAATATGCGAATCTGCTGCTCATCCCCACGCCTGACGCGCTCCGCAGCGCCCGCGATTGGTTCGCCGGTGATGTGCCATGCCCAGGGGAATAGCACATTGTAGCCCTGCATGCGCTTGAAGCGCGCATACACATCAACCCGCGTTGAGGTAAACACATGCCCCAGGTGGAGGGGGCCGTTCATATAGGGAAAGGGAAAGGTCACAAAAACCTTCTTCCTGTCATCTGGATCCGCCTCAAAGATCCTATCCTGAGCCCAGCGCTCTGCCCACTTCCTGTCTATCTCCTTGAGCTCATCTGCATGCATTGTACTACCTCGCACTTGTGAATCGCCCTTAACGCTATTAAAATTTTGCCCTTTTGGCTTAAGGCAGGGCAGCGCTGTTTACCGGCATGAGATTCCGCTTTTTCTCCTCTGATAATTATGAATATTTCATAAAGATTATGATTATTTCTTAATTTTTCTTAAATATTCTTATAAATTCCTATTTATTTTATCCATAAGAACCCAAAATTTGAAGGAGGTACCTGTTATGATAGATGCCGAGGTCTTTCAAACTTCCAGCAGTATGTTCTTTCTGATCTGGGGCGGGGTTCTGGTATTTTCAATGCACGCTGGCTTTGCCTTTCTTGAGGCAGGGCTGGTGAGGAAGAAGAATGTGGTGAACGCCTTCAACAAGATACTCACAGAGTGGCTTGTGGCTGGCGTCGGATACTTCGTCCTGGGCTACGGCATTGCCCACGGCATTTATTTTGTTCTCATGGATGTGGGAGCTATTGAAAAGGCAGGGCTGCAGTACAACCTGGCCCACTACTTCTTTATGCTCACCTTTGCCACGGCAGCAATAGCCATAATCTCCGGCGGCGTGGCAGAGAGGGTGAGCTTCAGGGCCCACATAATAGCGGCAGTGTTCGTGACCTCCCTCATATACCCCCTCTTCGAGGGCCTTGTGTGGGACTCAAATGCCATCTTCGGCAATCCGCTGGGTGGCGACTCCGGACTTCTTGCCAGGCTCTTCGGGGCACCCTTCCATGACTTTGCGGGTTCTGTGGTTGTGCACGCGATTGGCGGCTGGCTTGCTCTCCCCGCGATATACATTCTCGGCCCGCGGATAGGCAGATTTGTGAATGGCGAGGTGAAGGAGTTTCCAATTCACTCTGTGCCCTACGTTGCCCTGGGCTCCTGGTTTCTGGCCATTGGCTGGTACGGCTTCAATGTTGCCAGCGCCGGAGCCCTGGATGCACTCAACCTCGGGCTGGTTGCGGCGAACTCCACCCTCGCCATGGCTGGAGGAGGTCTTGCCGCTGCCCTGCTATCAAGAAATGACCCCGGCTTCCTGCACAACGGCGTGCTCGCAGGTCTGGTTGCGGTGTGCGCGGGAAGCGATATCTACCATCCCCTGGGCGCTCTGGTTGTGGGCGCAGTGGCAGGAGCTATATTTGTGTGGGGATTCAGGTTTGAAATCGAGGTGCTCAAGATAGACGATGTGCTGGGCGTATGGGTGCTCCACGGCCTTGCAGGGGCCTGGGGTGGTATAGCCACCGGCATCTTCGGCCTGCAAATGCTTGGCGGTGCAGGCGGGGTCAGCTTCCTCTCCCAGCTTGTGGGCACTCTGATAGCTGTGGTCTACGCCCTTGCCGCGGCAACAATTTTATACAAGGCCATAGACATCAGTGTAGGGCTCAGGGCCAAAGAGGAGGATGAACTCAGGGGTCTTGACATAGCCTATCACAGGACAGATGCCTATCCCGAGGAGGCTGTATTGAGGTGAAGAAGATGAAGAAAATTGAAGCCATCATTCGACCCGAGAAGCTGGACGAGGTCAAGCTGGCGCTGGAAGAAATAGGCTGCATTGGCATGACTGTGAGCGAGGTCAGGGGCAGGGGACGGCAGCGCGGCATAGTGCATCAGTGGCGGGGCAGGGAGTACCGCGTGGACCTCCTGCCCAAGGTCAAGCTGGAGATAGTTGTGGGCGATGAGTTTGCAGACAGGGTTATCCAGACCATAGTTGAGACCGCCAGAACGGGCAGCATCGGAGACGGCAAGATCTTTGTTGTACCCATAGAGGATGTGGTACGCGTGCGCACAGGGGAGCGCGGTGAGGCGGCAGTGGGCCAGGAGGGCGAAGCCTGCTGACCCCCTTTACCTCTCCTTCTCCATGCTCCTTTTTATTCTTCCAACCGCATCGACCACATCCCTGCGGTAGATTTTCCTCTTCCTGTATTTGATTGCAGCTGCGTATACCAGCAACAGCAGCGCCACAAAGGTCAGCACCGGTATCAGAAACTTTCTTATGTCCAGCCTTTTCGGCGCCTCCTGCAGGATAAGCGTCAGCGGCTGTGAAACTTCGCTGTCTTCGCCGGTAACCGTCGCCACCAGTGTGTAGCTCCCGGGCGTGGCATCCTGCGGCGGGGTCACCCTGAAAACCAGTTCCTGCACATATCCCGGGAGGAGGAGTCTTGTAATCTCCGGCGGGTCAACCTTCCAGCCGGGGGGTATTGCTATCTTAAAGGTGAGCTTCAGCGCCTCCTGCGAGGGGTTGGTCACCCTCAGCCTCACCTCAGCCTCCTCACCCGGCGTTGCATACGCTGCAAGGGCGCCTGAGAACTGGAGCAGCTCAACACTCTTTACCGTCCTGTAAAACATATTCAGCTGCCTCAAAGACCAGTATATGTACGGCGAATACCTTTCGGCGATTCCACTCACCCGGTACTCCAGCGTGTAGATCTCGTAGGGGTCCACGCCGGAGAGGCGCCACGCCACTACCGGGTCTGCCTCAATCACCCTCACATCGCGGTTGAACTCTATCTCTGCCACATGCGAGGCTATCTCCTTGGGTATCTCCTCCACAATTTCCATTGCCTCCACCCTCACCCCCGAGTTCTCGACCTCCATACTCACCCTGGCGCTGTTCTGCCTTTCATCCAGGTAAACCTTCCTCAGCACCGCCGGCTTCTCAAATCTCGGGGGGTAGGGCTTAATTCTGAATATGAAGAAGGCGCTTGCCTCCTCCTCAGCGTTGCTCAGCTTCAGTACAGCTTTATGGTCTCCCGGCAGTGCGCTCAGGGGCACGCTTATTGCGAGGTTTATACCTGTGCTCTCCCCGCCCGCCAGAGAGACCTCACGGGGCTGCAGACTCACCCAATCAGCAGGAATACCCGCGAGCTCAAGCTTCAGGTCGCTCACCCCTGTGCCGGAAGGATTCTCCACCTCAAAGGACACCGCCGAGGTCTCACCCGGCCTGCCCTCTATGAGCACCGGAAAGAGGGGGAACCTCACACGGGGGGTCTCCTTTTTAATCTCCCCTGAAACCTCTTCACCCCCTGATATTACGCTGAACATCTTCTGTGCGGAGGCATAGGAAGAGCGGTTGTTGTAGTATACCTTTGCAACCACACGATACTCCCTCGTATCCAGGGTTGCAAGATAGCTGGTTGAAATCGTTGCATTGCTTCCGGCTGCGAGGGCCTGGGGCAGGAGGCTCAGATTCTTCACGAGAGAGCCTCCAGCATATATCTCTATCTCGGGCTCAATAATCTCTGCCATACTGCCTGTATTCTTCACCTCGATGATGAAGTCGACTATCTGATTATAGGTAACTGCCTCCGGAACCACAGAAAAGGAGGTGATTTCAATCTGCCTCAGCGGAGATGTCACGACAGCGGTTATGTTGCTGAGAACAAGGGCTTCGCCATAAACGTATCCGGCGTTCGGATTAGAGAGGTTCACAGGATAGGCGGGTTTAACATTAACCTCCCTCTTTGAGCTGTTCACTGCACTGGCGGATATATAGAAGGTTGGCACACCACCGGTAACCACATTTGTGCTGGTGCTCCAGGTATTCCTTCCAGGGAGCAGGTATGAGTAATTGGAAAGCTCATGGGTTGAGCCGTTGACCACATACCAGGTTCTGACATGTACAAAGGCGTCTCTTCCCTGAAGATTTTTAACATTAAAACTTGCATGCCAGGTTGTGTTGTCATAGCTGCTCTTCTCAACGTCCAGCAGGAGGGGGACTGTGGAGTTCATCTCGGCAAAAGAAGAAAAGCTGAACTTAAGGTAGGAGTTTCCGGCCTTTGCCAGAGAGGAGACGGGTGTTATAAATAGCACACCTGTTTTAAGGGCGGGTATAGAGAAGTTTGCTGTTATCTCACCCCCCGCAGTCCTGGCTTGTACGCAGTAGCTTCCGCATACCGGGTTTCCCTGTGCACCTGTTATTCTGGCGCTTATGTTGATGGCAAAGCTGTAGTTGTTCTTTATCCTGTAGACCACCCCGCTGCTCTGTGCCTCAACCGTCACACTCAGGTTAAAGGGCTCCGGAGAAAGGGAGAAGGCATAGTTTCCGGGGAAGGGGATAAAAAAGCTCTGCCTGTAGGTTATGTTTGTTCCGTACAGTTCTGTGGAGTTCACCAGCAGTATGTCTGTATAGATATCCTGGGAGCCGTTGGAGTAGAAAACCATTCCCCTGTACTCGGTGATGTTCAGCGCCTCCACTGCGCCCAGGAGAACGAGCAGTGTTATTATCAGCACCCTCATTCCGGATCAACCCCTATCATATAGGCTCTGGTGAGGGAGTAGCTCCCGGAGGCTGAGAGGTTCAGGAAGACCTGCTTTGTTTCGCCGGGTTTAATCACTTCAAAGCTCCATCTGTAGATGTTGCCGTTTACCGCAGAATAAGTGTAATCTCCGCTCATGCCGGCGATGGATATGTTCTCAGGCTTGAGCCAGTAGACATAGACTCCGTGCTGTGTTCTGCTGTATGCGGTGACGTTTATGGTTGCATTAAGCCCGAGAAGTGCTATTGATGCAGAGATGTTTCTGGGGTAGAGTCCGAGCTGATAATTCTTGCCGAACTCTGAGGTTCCATCGCCGGCTGAAGTTGCGGTGGCCGTGAGCACAGCCCCGCCAGCTACCCCCTTACCCGCGATGTCAATGCTGTCATTGAACCTACCTCCTGCATCCGCTGCCAGCGTGCCCATATACAGCCAGCCCTCGCCGTAGTGGCTTGAAAGCGCCCCTGAGGCCGAGTAGTTGTTTCCGCTCAGATTGTCTCCATCAGTGGAGTTTTTAACCATGTATATCTCCACCTCTGCACTCCCGAAGGCTGAACTTGCACCCTCGCTCTCATTGCCCATGAAGCCCTCAAGATAGAGCAGGCTCCCGTTCAGATATGCGTGGGTTATCACCGGGTAGTCTATGCCGGAGTTGGGCTGGCTGAGGTTGAGAAGACCGTCATTCAGCGTCACATTATCTCCGCTGTAGCTACCGCCGTCGTTCAACCGCGGGTCTATGTCTATGCCTGTGCCAGAGTTGTTGTAGATAGAATTTTTTGTTATCTTTACGCCGGAGGTTGAGAAGTTTGCCATCCTTCCGACAACGATACCAGAACCCTCATTGTCCCTGATGAGAGTGTACATAACAAGGCTGCTATTTGCCAGAGCCCTTATACCGCCGAACTCCACAGCTTCGCCACTTTCATTTCCAGCGCCGTTCAGCTCCAGTGTGCAGTTCAGTACCCTTATCCCCTCTTTCGCAAACCAGGAATCTATACCGAAGCCTGCGTTCTTTGAGGCGAGGCAGTTCTCAAAGGTCACATTGCTCGCCCTCTGGTCGTAGCCTCCCGAGGCATAACCTTCCACACCAAACCCATCGCCAGCGCTTCTTATCATGCCATTTCTAACCGCCATGACATTTTTAACCAGGGCATAGTCAACATAGTCGCCCCAGAAGAACACGCCCGTAGCTCCGTTGTAGGCTACAGCGGAGTCCAGGATGCTGGTATTGTTTGAGTAGACGGCGATTCCGGCGTATTCATTCCTGTTCAAACCACTCTGCACGGGGTCGCTTCCATTTGCCCTGAGCCCCACCATGGCCTCTCTTATCTGGATGTTCATTCCATATGAATTTTCGGGCATGCCAGCTTTTATTCCGATACCATAGTTCCACCACCCACTTGAGGAGTAGTTGGTTCCTGCCCCGAAGATTGAAATATCTGAAATTGTGGTGCTGCTGGCTGTGATATTTAAAACTGAGCCGAGGATTCCATTTCCATATATCTCCACCTCCGGCTTTGGCACCGCCTTTATCCTGACCTCGTCTCCGCTGAAGGGCACTGAGTCAGAGCCAATCCCCACCGGCAGCTCCTCCTGGGTGCTGTAGGATTGAAGCGTCTCTGTGCTGTAGCTGTAGAGCACATATCCCGGGTTGGTGTCATTTACGCCCATATCCTGGGTTAGGACAGTTCCATTCAGCTCCACCTCCTCCGCCACAACCGGGAGCTCACCCAGGGAGGTGTTCAGGGCTATGGTCCACCAGCTTCCGCTTGCATCCTGGGAGTTGGGGGTGGTCATCATAACAAAATAGCTCCTCTGCCTCCCGGCGATGGCGTTGGAGTTCTGGATGAACTGCCTCAGTGCACCCTGAGCATATCTTGCACCCGCATCGTCATCGGCATCGCGGGCGTTGACCACCACGTCGAAGCTGAAGCCGAAGTCCAGGCTCTCACCGGCATAGGCGGAGGTATTCACCCTTGCTAGGTGCTCATAATCTGCATTCAGTGACCTCAGATACAGGTTGTCCACATAGTACTCATAGCCGCCATGCACCACAACACGGTCGAAATTGAAGTAGGTACTGTCGGTGGCTGAGACGCTCACCGCCAGGGTTCCATTGACATAGTAGGTGGAGAAGCTCACTGTTCCATTCGCGTACAGAAATAGCCTCCAGTAGTACCACCCGTTTTCCGGCGGATTCCAGGTCACCCGGCTGCTGATCTCTGTTGCACTACCACCGGTGCGTCTGTCGATGGATATGTAGTTCTGGCCGTGATGTACCCGGAAGCTGTACCCGTTGAAGCTGCCGTCTTCAATTCCAATTCTGTCGATTGCTCCCCCGCTCCAGGGGCGCGGGCGGTAGGTGTAGCCCTCGAGCACAATATCTCTGCTCACAGCGGTGCCTATGAGCTTATAACCCCCGTTGGGGTCGTTGAATCCTGTTTTTTTGAGGCTATAGCTCCCCTTATAGGAAACTGCAGAGGACTGCTCCACCACACCGTTCCTGTAGTCCTGCCAGCCTTCCCAGCTTTCAAAGTCGTCAAAGAAACGCGTGCCAAAGCTGTCGCTGACTCCGGGGTTCTGACCTCCAAATCTAGTCCTGCCGGCATGTGCAGAGCCGTTCCACTCCACCTGGAAGCTCTGCTCTGCCCAGATGTCATCGGGGGTATAGCCGGGGTTCAAACCCCTGGTGGTATTTACAGTTTTTGAGTTGACGCCTATGAAGTAGATACCCCGCCCCACTGAGAAGTTGTAGTATCCAGAGCTGTTGGTGGTGGCTGTGGCATAGGCTGGGTCCTGCGATGGGTTGAAGATGCCATCGCCGTCATCTATGAAAAGGGTAAGGTTTACTTTTGAAACCCCTTCATCCTCCGAGGGATTGAAGGCCCTACCAAGGCTGCCTAGGTCTTCAAAAACCCTGCCATAAATCCGGATAAAGGCAGACAGGTTGTGGCTAAGGCTGTCGGTAACCCCGTTGGATTCTACCCCTTCCACCACTATTGTGTATACCCCTTCAACGGGAAGCAGGAAGGAGTAGTTGAACAGCTTCCACAGAGGTGGCGTACCCGGGTCGGTGGAGTTGAGGTCCATTGCATCCTGTATGTATAAGGTGCTGTTGGGGTAGTAGATGGTTATGTTCGCCCCTGCGATATCGTAGGAACCTATGGGGTCAGTTATGTTTGCGAGGAGTACTGCAGTTTCTCCAGGTTTGTAGGAGGTCTTATCCCGGGATATCTCATAAACCTTGACATAGGTGGTGGTGTTCAGGGTGATGTTGGAGTTGTAGCTGGCATCGTGGTGAACATAGAGGGTCTGCACAGTCTGGGAGTTTTCCACCCTGAGGATGAGGTAGTTCTCCCTGGGAATGGTCTTCTGGGAGTCGAGGGTGATTTCAAAGGTTTGGAGAGCTGGCGTGGCTCCAGGGGCAAATCTGCTGGTGTTGGAGCCCAGCACCGTCGATGTGGTGCCATCGGTATACAGGAGGGAGACTGTTACTGTGTGCAGGGCTGCTGCAGAGGAGGAGTTCAGCCAGAGGGATACCCTAATCTTGCCCGAGATTGTAAAATCATCTGCGAAGCTGGGGCTCTGATACCAGGACTGGAGGGTGTTGGGGGAAATCGGGGTGTAATTTGCGGTTGATGTATCCCGGGAGGTGTTCAGCATCAGGTTTCCGTGGAGGTAGAAGCTCTTGGGCTCTGAGGGTGGCTCTGGGGTCTTGGTGCTCAGCGTCACGTCGTCGCTGACGCCCGGGTCTGCTGTGCTTATGAAGTCGAACACAGTGAAATCCACCTCGCCCAGGGGGGCGCCTGAAGATATAACCTTTGAGACTGTGATGTTGCTCTCTCCGGAGGGGAGGTAGATGTCGGGCAGTCCGTTGGCGTTGCTGTCATAGCCGGGGGCTATGTAGTCCCATGCCCCATCTCCATCTGTATCTTCGGCTGCAACTGCACTGGCATTGTATACCCTGCTCGCCCACGCTTTGGTGCTCCGGGTTATGTTCACGTCAAATCTCCCTGCGGAGTAGTAGTTGCCCGCGGTGAGGTTGTAGAACACCTCCTCACCAGCGCTGCCCGTCTTCTCCTGGTCAGGCTCTATGGTGAAGGCAATGAGGTGTATTACTATCCACTTCAGGTCGTTGCTTGAATTCTGGTCATTCGCAAGCTTTGTTCTGAAGGTGACATTGTAGCTGCCGTAGGGCATGCCGGAGATGTTGAGGGGGAAGGAAACCTGCGCTGTTTCATTGAAGGGTACAGAGAGGTTGACGTAGGTGTAGTTCTCATAGGAGTAGCCTCCTTCTATCCGGGTGATGTTAAAGGTTACGTTGAGGTTTTCCGCGTCCACCAGCCCGTAGAGGGCAGCAGTTGCATTGAAGTAGATTACCTGTACTGTGTTTGGATTAAATTTTGAGTTGTTCGCCGGGTAGTCTATGGACTTAATTCCCGCGTCATAGATTACCGATTTCCCGGCGTTTATCTGCTCTACCATGTCGCTCAGGTTGTACCCCAGGCCCCATATTATCGGTATCACCAGGGTGTCACCAATGTTTAGGGAGGGTATATCCCAGGCCAGGGCATTTGCGGCGTCTCCCGTATATGTCGAGCCGTTGGCAAGGCTGTCACCAGCTATTTTTGTCCATATCCAGTAGTACCAGTCTACATCGTGGGCTGAACTTCCCAGGTTGGAGCTGTAGCCGCCGTACTGAATATCTCCGGGAGGTGCATTGGTGTCGTAGCCGTAGACCAGGTCGTGGGTGGAGTTGTAGTAGCTGTTGTCGCCAGTGTAGCTTCCCCTGAAGTTCCAGTCCATCCCCTGGAAGAAGCGCAGGTCCTGGAGGTCCCTTTCACCGATGTTTTTTATGTAGTAAACAGTGGCAAACCACCTGTTGTTGTCCCTGATTATAACCTTCTGGGTTATATTCAGCTGGGTCTGCTGGAACAGGGGGGTTTCCATGTCGGTGATTATTACGCTCTCCAGGGTTCCATCGGGCACCGTGTTGAGGGGCACATCCTCCCTGTTGAGGTGGGTTATGTAGTCGTCTCCCAGGGCTCCTCCACCGTAGGGATTCCCGTACTGCCTCTCCCTCAAAAATCCCAGCAGGTACCTGTATCTCAGGGCGATCTTTGAGCCGGCATCTATGTCTATGTCGTTGCCATAGGCGTTGTCCTCAGTTCTGCCTGCGTGATCGTAGGTTGCTATGGTTGCCGAGTCATCGCCCTGGGAGTAGGGAAAAACCACTGCCGAAATCTGCCCCGCTCCGGAGGTGGTTCCGGAGTAGGCGAGTTCTATTGCAATGGAGTTGTTCGGAGCCGGCGGTGTCAGGGTTATGTCATAGCCCCAGATGGGATCGTCGTAGAAGTAGAGGGTGGAGTTCTCCACATACCATCTCATTTCCCCTGTAACCTCGCCTGTGCTCCTGTTTACGCTGAGGTTGTTTACTATCCTCCTGCCGTCATCACCCACTATCTCCTTGACCCTGTAGCCCGGCGGTATTTCAGCCCTGAACCTGTACCACACCTCGAGCTTGCTGTTCAGCTCAACCCTTATCTTGTCGTCCTTTATCCTCTTTACCGTAAGGGTTGTGTTAAGAATCTCCTGGGGAAACCCGAATTTTTTGAGGTTTCTCTTGCTTGCAGGATACTTCATCTCCAGGAATTTGCGAATCTTGTGGGGTTTCATCTTTTTCTTTTTTGATTCTTCTTCAACTTCTGGAGATTCTTCAAATTTGACAATTATTTTCCTTTCTACCGGGTCATAGGCCACTATCCGTTTTCCCTTTAATTTCTTTACAACAGTTACAACAGTGAAGTTTAACGCGAGCTCGGCATTTCCTGAGCTCAGGAAGGCAGAGTAGTTTCCCGGAGGGAGGTCTATGGGGATTGTGAAACTGCCGTTAATTATCCCGGAATATCCCTCCAAGTCTGCAATCCTCCAGTAAATCTTCTCGGGTTCTCTAAAGTAATAGTCCACATAACCCCCAATCGAGCTTCCATTAAAGCTCGCATTTATCTCATAAAAGTCCACCACAAAGCGTTTAACAACCCCATCGGCAGATACGGTATACTCCCCCAGGACCACCTCCCTGCTCAGGTTGAACCAGGCAGCATAAGTCTTATTCTGCTCTTCGAAGCTCAGCTCTGCTGTCCTGTTCAGAGGGTCGGCAATAAAGGCAATCTCTGGCTTAAAGTTTGCTCTGATTTCCACAACTTCGCCCGGAAAATAGGTCTCGCCAACCTTCAGTTTTCTTTTATGCTCTGGCTTTTTTAATGGAAGGCTTATATTAAGCTCGGTGTTGCCCAGCCTGAGGATACCTGAGGTACCATTATGGGGCAGGGAGATTTTGAATCTTCCGCCCTCCACCTCAGCCTCTCCGGTGAGGTTCGCGGGCATTATGGTGTAGCTCACATTTCCCGGCGTTGCCGTGTAGTACTTCACCTTTCCGTGAATGGTGTTGTTGACAATCTCTGCCACGAGAGAGTAGCTGTCCACATAAACCTCTCTGCTGATGCCATCCACGAAAATAGTGTAGTTTCCGAGGACGATATTCTTTTTGAGGGGGAATTCTGCGAGATAGGCATCCGCCTTCTTTTCAAATTCTATTTTTTCAGTCCCTATTGGGGTCAGAATATAGGCATCTTCAGGCATAAAATTTGATTCTATCTCAATTGTATCTCCAGGGAAATATATCTGCTTTTTAATATAAATTTCCCTTCCCTCCATAGAAAAATCTGCAGGTGGGCTCAGAATGATTATTAATATAACCGCCAACAATGATTTTTTCCTCATTTCCCCATACCTGCCTGGCCAGAAGAAGGGTAGGGATTATTGGACATTCTTCTGGCGTTTTCTGAGATAAATCAGTACAACCACTGAGAGGAGTAGGATGATGCTCCAGAAAAGCAGTGACCACTTCATGCCCAACTGGGGCAGCGGGAGTGGGGAAAACTCTGCTCTGTAAAAGGTCATTCCACCCGCTGGAAGTTTGTCAGGACCCATCTGTTTGTAGACAGTTTTCCATTCGGAGTTGAACACAACGGCCACATTTTCAACCTCAATATCCGAACCAACAGGTATGGAGACATCCCTGAAGAGTATGCCTCCTTCCGCCAGGTCGGCTGAGCTGTACTCCACGACGAAGGTAATCTCCTCTCCGGGCTCTACTGGATACCACAGTTCGTACACGAGGGTGGTGTAGTCCCCCTCATCTTTAACATTTACAGGAATCTTCTTACCATCTCTGGTGTAAGCCTTTACATTCTCCACTTCTACAGCACTTTTTTTTTCGGTGAATGGGATGGAAAAGAAGAGGACCTTCACGGGAGACCTCTTCTGAAGCCTGAGCTCGCCCATTCCCGGGACAATTGGACTGTTTATGAGATTTCTCAATGTGATGGTGTTTTTAACATGCACACTCTCACCGGCATCCACCTCTATTGTGTAGTTGGATATGGCTATAACCTTCACAAACTGGGCATCTGAAACTCCTGCGCTGAGGAGGACGAATAACAGAAGCGAAAAGTAAATTCTTTTCATGGTAATGATAAAAAGAGAGAGGGGAGATAAAAAGGTTTCCCCTTACCTCTTCCTTCGTGGCAGTCGCATCCTGAAAGCTCCCAGAAGCACCGCCGCTGTGGCCAGGGCAAAGAGGCTCTCGTAGTTTGCCGCCGCCGAGCCGCTCACTATGGTTATCTTCGGCGATGTCTGTGTATTCATGGAGAACGTCGGGTCAATACCCACAATGAAGGCATCGCTCAGTTTGAAATCACCAGAGCCCTGAGCCTGGTAGTAGATGACAACGCTCTGATTTGCACTTATCTCGGTTGAATCGGTGTAGCTGCCATCACCGTCGGCATTGGGGTATAACGCGTGAAGTTCCCAGGCGTAGCCCTCAGCATAGCCGCTCATTGGATTACTCTGGTTAACAGTCCACTGGAAGGTTGCATCACCGTTGTTCAAGGCAAGCATACTCGCCTGGGTCACATTCATCTTGGTGACCACACTGAAGTTCTCTGGTACCATGTCGTAGGCCCAGACGTAGGTTGGGGTCACATCGGCGCCCATGTTCTCCACAACAATGTAGATGTCGTAGGTATTTGCTCCTGCTGGAATAACGTGCTTTGTCGCCTTGACAAGGTAGGTGCCTATGACAAGAATCTTCTCCACCACTATGTAGCTGCTGCCGTAGCTGGTGTTGTACTCGTGGGTGGTTGAATTGACAACCCACCAGCCGTAGGTCTGGTTGCTTATGAGCCTGAGCGTCATGTTCGCCCAGATTACAGGTACTATGCTGTTCTCGAAGGTGTACTTACTTGACTGCCAGCCTGTTGGTGTGTAACCAGAGCCGCCTGGCCAGAGCGTCTGGCCCGGCGTTAGGTCGTGATAGGAGCCAGATATGATCTGGTTCATGTTCGGGAAGCCCGCGGTTGTGTCCACTGCCCACAGTGACACATTCTTAATTACATAAGCCACTCCCTGAGCGGTATTGTTAATCTCCACGCTTTCATTCCACCACGTGCCAGAGGTGTTGATCACAGGTCCCTGTTTTATGGCTGAGATTCGCGCTGGTGCGGAGGAGAACACATCAACGACGCGTGAGCCACTCATGGTCTGGTTGAAGTTGAAGAATATCGTGGCAAAGCCGAAAGGTTCCAGCACCGCACTTCGATTGCTGAACTCATTCCTCCCGGTAACGTCAAAGCTTATGTTTACATATTCGCTGGCTGTGGTGAGGGTTATGCCGGTGACATTCAGGGCGTCCTGGGTATTATCGGTATATGGACCATCCCAGAGCACGCCTGTACCCTTATTTGTGTTGGCGTTTGCCACCGGTCCAAGCACACTCCAGTTTTGGCTTCCAAAGTTGGCTGACTGTTTGCTGAGGTACTTTGTTACATTCACATACACCGTGTCAACTCCGCTGGGCAATGCGCTGGTATTCAGGGCGAGGTTGAAGAAGGCTCTCCAGTTCTGCACACTCTTTGCAGGGATTTTTGAGACATTGTAGCTTTCATCCACCAGTATTAGCGTACCCACCTTGGAATCGTCCACATCGTAGTACAGGCTGACCTTCTCATTCTGCCTCAGCATCGGGATATGCACAAAGTAGTCAGCTCCGGCGGTGATGAGGTTGCCATTTGTGGCATCACTCGCAGCTGTGGGGTTGGTGGTTATGAGCACATTAGAAGAAGAGCCGTTGTAATATAAACTCAACCCGCCGGTATTGTCCACCAGGTCTATCGCAAGCCATATATCAGATAGGTCGTCGTTGCCGTTATTGGTTATGTTTATGATACCTGTGATATTTTTTGAATAACTGAAGCTGTAATCGCTCTGCTGCTGTGCGACCAGCTCCATGAGTTCTGTATTTTCTACATCCAGAGGTGCCGCTGAAACTGTACCAATACCTATTAGAATCGTCAAGAAGAGGCATACTCCTAATGAAAGATTTCTCGGCAATTTCTCGCCTCCTTTTATCTTTTAATATGTCCTTCTTTTTTAATTCTAGTCCATATATATAGTTATGGGTAACGCACACGCTTATAAATTGAGCATTTTTGTAAAGCACATGGCAACAGGCACAATTTGTGAAAACAATTTCAGATATATCAGAAAACGTGCAACGAATTACACATGTACGGGGACTGGCGAATTAACCTGATTGCAACTCTGGCATTTCTATGTGTGCCTTCAAAATTCAGGATTTTCCACCGTGGAACCTCTTACCCAGAGCGAACTTTCCCACCTCGTGGTGTGTGCCCTCGACCACCTCAATCCCGAGAGCCTTCAATGCTCTTCTTTATGTCCTCCTTGAAGATGCACCTGTTGAGGGGCTCCTCCATTAGCATGCAGGAGCTCATGTGGATGACATCCACGCCGTAGCGCTTCAGCGTTATGGACCCGCAGGAATGCCGAACTATCTACAACCCAGAGAGGTTGTAATTCTTTTAACAACCTGTGGACATTGTATTTATAAAGGTGTAAAGATATATTGGTGAATCATGAGGGAACGGTTGTACGTTGTGCTTGGCGATGTTGTATCTTCTCGCCGATTAGTTGATAGGGCAGAGTTCCAAAACAAACTGGAAAAAACGTGCAAGGAAATTAACAAAACATATGCGGAAGATATTTATGCAGACTTTAAAATTTTGAAAGGGACTGATGAGATCGCCGGTGTGCTTTCTGATCTGTCGAATATTTATAAAATTATATCCACAATACAGGAACAACTGTATCCCAATTATATGCGCTTTGCTGTAGTGTTAGATCGTATCGATACTGCTTTAGAGACTAAGGATGCAGCTTTGATGGATGGTCCTGCCTTTCATAAAGCATCAGATATTATGAACAAACTTAAGAAATCAAAATTGATGTTTGATATGTCGGTAAGCGATAAAATAGTAGATACTGCCATATCAGGGCAGATAAATCTCATTTTATTATTAAAGAAAAATTGGTCTCCAAAACAGCGCCAGATAGTAGGGGAATATGAAAAGACTAAGAATCAGTCTAAGATAGCAAAAAAATTAGGGATAACCCAGCAAGCTGTTTCGAAAATTCTTGGTCGTTCAATGTGGAAAGAGATAAAAACGATTGAAGGTAAATTAAATCAAATACTTCGCAGCTATTCACAGAAGCAGCACATTGGATGGATGTCAAATGATTGAAAACATGAACGCAGATGTTCTATTAATCTTGGTGGGAGGGTATTTTATACTCTTGGTAACAAGTGGGAAGATGGTAAACTTTATTTTAAACAGAATTTCGAAGGAGCCCATAAGTAGAAAAATCGGAAAAGAAGCGCGAGATACCGGCTTTGTGATAGGAAAATGTGAAAATTTGCTGATACTCACTTTTATGATATTAGATGCATATACCGCATTAGCATTAATATTTGCTGCAAAATCTATAGTTCGGAGAGGAGACATGAACAAGAATTCTCTATTTTTCTTAGCAGGGACTATGATAAACATTACATATTCTGTAATAGTGGGTTTTGTTATGAAGATACTTATATATGCAAATTGAGGTATGGGTTACAGGTGGTTCTGATTAAGGCGCTATTTCCTCTCATGGAACCTCTTACCCAGAGCGAACTTTCCCACCTCGTGGTGCGTACCCTCGACCACCTCAATCCCGAGAGCTTCAATGCTCTTTTTTATGTCCTCCTTGAAGATGCACCTGTTGAAGGGCTCCTCCATTAGCATGCAGGAGCTCATGTGGATGACATCAACGCCATAGCGCTTCAGGGTGTTTGCCAGCCTGAAGGTGCGCCTCCCTGAGCATCCGCCGCAGGTGAAGAACCCCACCAGGCTGGTTTCCTCTCCCTCGTAGCGCTTGAACAGCTCCTTCCTGTTCTCATACGCAAGCAGACACCCTATGCCCGGGCACACCTCGCTCACAATATCGCATCTCACAATGGCGATCCTCTTTTTCTTTTTCTCTACCTCCAGC
Source organism: Candidatus Pyrohabitans sp. (assembly GCF_054014795.1). Taxonomy (NCBI): domain Archaea; kingdom Methanobacteriati; phylum Candidatus Hydrothermarchaeota; genus Candidatus Pyrohabitans; species Candidatus Pyrohabitans sp. The sequence goes on from NZ_JBPMGE010000008.1 coordinate 58,294, forward strand.
CCGAGGTACTTTGCCTTAGCCCTGAGGGCAACATCCTCTGTAACCTTCTCCAGACCCTCCTCCTTTGCAAGCTTTTCCACAGCTCTTTTGGCCAGGGGTCGAACAAAACCCGGGACCTCTTCCATAATCTTCAGTGCCTTTTCTTCCCACTCCATCTAACATCTCACCTGCACTCAGCCGTGGATGAGCATCGGGAGGCATCGGGAGCAGACGTGGTGCTCCTCTTTCCTGTGGTAGTACTTTATTATTGGCACTTCATCCTCACTTCTGCTGCAGTTCTCACACTTCTTCATAGTCTCAGCTCAGCTTTATAACTTATGCCCTTTTTCACGAAAATGTTCGGGAATAATAACCTTTAACTTCGTTACATCGCAGTTTGAAGACGGTGGTACCTTGGGCGGGAAAAAAATTAAGGGCAGGGTGTGGCGTTTCGGCGCAAATGTCGACACAGATCAGATAATCCCGGCGGAGTATTTAGTCACAGCGGACCCGAAAGAGCTTGCAAAGCACGCCTTTGAGAAGGTGAAGCCGGAGTTTGCACAGCAGGTTAGGGCTGGAGATATCATCGTTGCCGACGAAAACTTCGGCTGCGGTTCTTCGAGAGAGCATGCTCCCCGTGCTCTGATGGGCGCCGGTATAAGTGTGGTTATAGCAAAGAGCTTTGCGCGTATATTCTTCAGGAACAGCATAAACATAGGCCTGCCCCTGATAGAGGCTTCTGTCGATGCGGACGATGGCGATGAGCTTGAGGTGGACTTTTCGCGGGGTACAATAAGGAATCTGACAAAGAACAGGGAGTACACCTTTAAGCGCCTGCCCGAGTTTCTGCTCAATCTCCTTGAGAGCGGGGGCCTTGTGGAGTACACAAAGCGAGAGCTTGCAAAGAGGGCTCAAGCTTAATAAGGGTGCGGGTAAAATTAGACCATGCTTCCAGAGAAGCTCAGGGAGGATTTCCCGGCATTAAAGCAGCTTCGCAACGGCAAACCTCCTGTTTATCTCGACAGCGCGTGCATGAGTTTGAAGCCCAGGCAGGTAATAGAGGCGATAAACGAATACTACCTGAGTTACCCTGCCTGCGGCGGGCGTGGGCGCTCCCAGCACTGGTTTGCGAGGAAGGTTAAGGAGGCCACAGAACTTGCGAGGGAGAAGGTTGCTGGATTTATAAACGCCTCGCCCGGGGAGATAATCTGGACCAAGAATACCACTGAGGCAATAAACCTGGTGGCAAGAAGCTTCAGGCTTGAGCGGGGCGATGTGGTTATTACAAGCGACAGGGAGCACAACTCCAATCTGGTGCCCTGGCTGGAGCTTGAGAAAAGCAGGGGTATAAGGCACGAGGTTGTACCATCGCGGGAGGACGAGACCTTCGACCTGGAGAAATTCAAGGAGATGCTCTCTTCCAAGGTTAAGCTTGTGAGTGTGGTGCACGTCTCCAACCTGGACGGCTATGCCCTGCCGGTGAGGGAGATTATTGAGGTGACCCACGATTACGGAGCCAAGGTTATGCTGGATGCAGCCCAGAGTGTGCCCCACAGAAGCGTGGACGTTCGCCGCCTCGACGTCGACTTCCTGGCCTTCTCTGTGCACAAGATGCCGGGCCCCAGCCTTGGCGTGCTGTACGGTAAAGAGGAGGAGCTTGGCGAGCTTTCTCCTTTTATAGTTGGCGGCGACACGGTGGGCGATTCCTACTATAACAAGGCCATATTCCTGCCGCCACCCTACCGCTTCGAAGCAGGGCTTCAGGATTATGCGGCGCAGATAGGTGCTGCGGCTGCGGTTGACTATCTTTGCCAGGTGGGCATGCGCAGAGTTGAAAAACACGAGCGCGCTCTCACAGAGTACCTCTCGAGAAAGCTCGCCGCCATTGAGGAGGTGCGCTTTGTGGGCGTTGCCCAGGCGAAGCTGTGCTCTGGAATAGTGAGCTTCCGTATAGAGAGGCAGGGCAGAAGCCTTGTAGCGCCGAGCGATGTCGCCGAGCTTCTCGACCGCCATTATAACATAATGCTGCGTGCAGGCGACCACTGTCTGCACTCCTGGTTCAACGCCCGCGGAATAGGGGCCAGTGGCTCAGTGAGGGCAAGCGTCTACCTCTACAACACCCGTGAGGAGTGCGACCTGCTCGTGGAGGGTGTGGAGAGGATAGTTGAGATGGAGGGATGAGGTATAGAGGAAAAAAAACGCCTTCTCCTGGAAATCCTCCGCTCGCTGGGCGAAGCCAAGCTGGCGAGGATTCAGGAGGAGGTTGAGCTGAGAAGACTGGAGGAGCCTGAGAAATACGAGGCTCTCACAGGCTGCAACC
>NZ_JBPMGE010000009.1:0-7458 GCF_054014795.1 Candidatus Pyrohabitans sp.
CGTGTATACTAACCGCATCTGCACCCAGCTTGAGCGCCTCCTCAACAGTAGCAACAAGAACCTTGTGGTTGGGGTCAGGAGAAAGGGAGGTGCTCCCGCTAAGATGCATTATTAAGCCGATGTCACGACCATAACCGCGGTGACCGAAGATCGCCGCACCTTTGTGCACAATCGCAGCATTCGCTCCACCGTCTGAGATGGCGTTGGCCATGCTCTTTATGTCAACTATGCCCGGAATTGGGCCGAGACTGACGCCGTGGTCCATGGGCACGATTATAGTTCTGCCTGTCTCGCGATTAAATATCCTCTCAAGCCTGACGCGCTTGCCTATCTCACTCATGGCTTCACCCCAGAAACTTTCTCAGCCACGCAGCTTCGACGATATCCTCCCCCAGATTCTCAAGCCTGCCCTTCTTAACCGCCGAGATTATCCGCGATGTGACCTCCGCGTGGGCCTCATCGCGCTCGTACTCCACAAGCGAGGGGTTGAGCCTCTTCCACACCTCCCCCGGCAGGAGGCTCTCCACCTCTGGATTGAAGTAGCGCATCGCATCGCGCAGGTCTTCCTCAAAGTTGACGTAGATATCTGGCAGGAACTCGAAGTCGCGCTCCCTGAGGGCGCTCAGCCCGAGAAGCTCCGGGGGCAGGCCTATGGAGTAGAGGGCGCAGCAGAAGGGAATCGCCCTGGGCAGGGAAACCTCGCCAACCTCACGGGAGTAGCCGAATAAGCCTATATGCAGCTTTCTCCTGCGCCTCGCTGGCACGTGTTTTGCGATGAGGTTGATGAGCGGTGACAGCAGGCGCAGGAGTTTCTCATACTCACCGCTTGCCCTCTCCATAACCTCAAGACACTTCTCCTCGCTCACAAAACGGGGCTGCTTCCTGCGCTTTGACTTTATCTCCTCTATGGCCTCCCTCACGATAGCCTCTGGATAATCGTACTTGAAGGCGCTCTGCAGCGTAAAGGTCTGAACACTGGGGTACTCCCACAGGCAGTTGTAAACATTTGTAGGCTTGAAATTGCCCCTGAAGGGTGCAGAACCCACGCCGATTATGGGCAGAAGCTCAATGCTCAGCTTCTCAGCCAGCCTCCATATCCGCTGCAGTGCTATCTTGTTGAGTAGCACTGCGCTCAGCGAGCCATAGTTCATCGCCGGGTCGGAGCGCGCCAGAAATACGCGCTGCGCAGAGATGCGCTTATCAGATAGATACTCCTCCAGTATCTCATGGCTGCGCAGCATACTCTCCCGGTCCTCTATGAGCGGGATGACATTTATCTCCTCCGGCTTGAAGTCCCCTATCCACTCAGCGATGGTTATATCTCCTGCGAAGAAGCGCCTCCCGGCCTTGCCTGAGACGAAGTTTTTATAGTAGTAATACACGCGGTTCAGGGAGGCAGCAGAAGAGGTCATGGGCAGTATAACCTCAAAAATCGGAGCGATATCCTCACCGTAGAAGGCTCTGGCGATATCGAAGTTGCGCGGTATGCTCTCCAGCGTCTCCAGCAGTATCTTGGCCTCGGTGCGCTCCACCTCCGGGTTGGGCACGCGAAGGGTGAGGAAAACCTCCCTTCCCAGCTTACTGGTGCGAAAGAAGCGCTCATAGCGGGAGAGCAGCTTCTCCACCACAAAGTTGTCAACCTCCTTGCCCTCACAGTCCCACATCTGCTCCTCTATTCCGAGGTGGGAGAAGGCGTAGTAGGCCTCCTGAATCTCATCCTCGCCTCCCAGCACAGAGTTGTGGGAGAAGAAGGGCGTTGTTACATTATCTGGATGCTGCGTTGACATACATCTTGGCACAGCCATGCTCTACATCTCCAGGAAGTTCCTGATAATCTTTTTGCCCTCACTGGTTAAAATGCTCTCCGGATGGAACTGCACCCCGGTGATGGGGTGGCGGCGGTGGCGTACGCCCATGACCACACCATCATCGCTGCGTGCACTCACCTCGAGCTCAGGTGGCAGCGTCTCTTCAACTATCGCCAGTGAATGGTAGCGCGTTGCTATGAAGGGATTTGCGACGCCGCGATAAATCCCCTTACCATCGTGGGTAATCTTGCTCACCTTGCCGTGCATGAGCGTCTTTGCCCTAGCCACCTTCGCCCCGAAGGCAACGCCTATCGCCTGGTGCCCCAGGCAGACGCCAAGGATGGGCACGCTCTTACCCAGCCTTCTGACAACCTCCACGCTCACTCCGGCTTCTTCAGGCACACCCGGACCGGGGGATATAATTATCTTCTCTGGCTTCAGCCTCTCTATTTCGGCGATAGTCACATGGTTCCTTCTCACAATTACCTCCGCGCCCAGCTCGCCCACATACTGGTAGAGGTTGTACACGAAGCTGTCTATGTTGTCTATGATGAGCACCTTCATCCTAACCACCAGCAAGTTCTATTGCACGGAGCATCCCCCTGCCCTTATTTCTGGTCTCCTCGTATTCACGCTCCGGTATTGAGTCTGCCACTATACCCGCACCCGCCTGCACATAGGCTTTTCCACCCTGAATAACTATGGTGCGAATCGTTATGGCAAAGTCCATCTCGCCCGAGAAGGAGAAGTAGCCCACAGCGCCTGCGTATATTCCTCTGCGAGTAGGTTCAAGCTCCTCTATAATCTGCATCGCCCTCACCTTCGGTGCGCCGCTCACCGTACCCGCGGGAAAGCAGGCTTCGAGAGCGTCGAAGGCATCCTTATCCTCGCGAAGCTCTCCCACCACGTTGCTCACGATGTGCTGCACATGGGAGTACTTCTCCACGCTCATGAACTCGTCAACTACAACACTTCCGAAGCGCGCCACCTTGCCCACATCATTCCTCCCCAAATCCACCAGCATCACATGCTCAGCGCGCTCCTTCTCGTCGTTTACCATCTCCCTCGCCAGAGCCTCATCCTCGACCACATCCTTCCCTCTGGGCCTTGTGCCGGCGATGGGGCGCACCACCACCCTACCACCTTCAACGCGCACAAGTATCTCCGGCGAAGAGCCCACTATTGCCTTGTCGCCCAGCTCAAGGCAGTACATGTAGGGCGAGGGATTAATCTCCTTCAGCGCCAGGTAGGCGGCGAGGGCATCGCCAGTGTAGGGTACCTCAAAGCGCTGGCTCAGCACCACCTGAAATATGTCTCCGGCGTAGATGTACTCCTTTGCCTTTGCTACTGCTCTCTCGAAATCTCTGCGGGTGAAGTTGCTCCTCAACGTAAGAGTGCGCTTCCCTTTCCTCTGTGAGTGCACACGCCCAGAGCGCTTCAGCACTTCTTCAAGCCTGTCAAGCGCCTCCACAGCGCGCATATACTCTTCCTCAAGGTTCTTCTCGCTGTCCAGGATTAAATTGGATATAAGCAAAATCTCCTCGCGCCAGTGGTCGAAGGCGATCAATTGCTTGGCAAAAAGGAATAGGGCATCCTCATGGCAAAGGTCGTCCCTGGTTGCGCTGCCGATGTCCTCGAAGTAGCGCACCACATCGTAGGCAAAGAAGCCTATGAGTCCGCCGAAGAACTTTGGCAGCTTTTCGCCGATTACCTCATAGTCGACAAAGCGGCGCAGTGCTTTGAGGGGGTCGCCCTCTATCCTCTCCTCCCTGCCGTTAACCCTGAGCACACCGTCTTTCAGTGCTATAACCTCCTCGGGCCCGGCGCCGAGGAAGGAGTAGCGCGCCACCTTCTCGCCGAAAATTGCAGACTCCAGCAGGAAGGAGTAGCTCATGCTGCTGCGAAGCGCTGCATACACGTCAGCTGGCCTGAGGCCATCGATGGGAAACCTGCGAATAAGCGGCACCACGCACCTCTGCCTACCGGCGACTGCGCTTTGAACCTCCTTTAAACCAGGCTCACGCATACACCAGCCTCCTGGTGGCCTCCTCTATGTCCCTGCTGCGCATTATGCTGGTGCCAATCAGCGCAGCATCGCAGTGGCGGAGCACCCGCTTCAGCTCCTCTGTGCCTGAAATGCCGGAGGCAGAGATTTTTATGCCCTTCACCAGCCCGGCAAGCTTCTGGCTGCGCGAGAGGTCGATTTCCAGCGTGTCCTTATCGCGGTTGTTGATCACATAGATGTGCGCACCGCTGCGCTGCGCAAGGCGAACATCACGCTCAGAGTGAACCTCCACCAGGGGCTCTATTCCGAAGTATCTGCACCTGGCTATTAGGGCGCTGAGCTTATCCTCTGAGAAAAAGCTGGAAATTAAGAGCACACTGTCGGCGCCGTAGTAGTAGGCCTCGTCCACCTGCGATGGGTCGAAGATGAAGTCCTTGCGTAGCACTGGCAGGGTACTCACCTCCGAGGCGCACCTGAGGTACTCCAGGCTGCCCCTGAAGTACTTCTCCTCAGTGAGCACAGAGATGCCGCACGCCCCGCCCCGCTCCATGGCGAGGGCGATTTCCTCCACGCCGCCCGGTGTGCGTATCTCACCCCTGGGTGAGGCAAATTTCACTTCGGTGATAACGGGATTTATGCCGCGCCTTTTAGCTGCTGTAATCGCCTCTTCAAAGCTTCGCGGCTTCCGCTCCGGCTCTACTCTGATACTGAATCTTCTGTACCTTCTCCTGCAGTCGGCGAGTATTTTTGCAAACATCCAATCACCAACGTTTATTCTTGTCCATCAATGAGCAACAAGGGCTGTTATAGTATGGCATAGAAGTATTTAAATGTTGTGGTGGGGACGTTCCAATTTCTAAACGATAGCTTTGGAGCATAACCCAAACTCTAATGGTGCTATATATGAAGGCCGACCTTATCCTGCTTCACCCGCCCAGCATCTTTGACTTTCGAGAGAGACCCATCCTCTGGGGACCGATAAACGACCTCGTGCCCTCGACACCTGTTTTTGAGATGTACCCGTTGGGCTTCGTGTCCATAGCCTCGACCCTTGAAAAGCACGGCTATCGGGTGCGCATAGTAAACATAGCGCTCCGAATGCTTCGGGACCGCAATGTCAACCTGGAGGAGTACATCAGGAAGATGCACCCCCAGGCTTTTGGCATTGACCTTCACTGGCTGCCCCATGTTCACGGCGCCCTTAACCTTGTGAAGCTGTGCAAGCGTGTGCATGAGGATGTGCCCATTGTGATGGGCGGCCTTTCTGCGAGCTACTTTCACGAGGAGCTCTTAACCAAGGTGCCCGAGGTGGACTACGTCCTGCGGGGAGACTCGACAGAGAAGCCTTTTGTACAGCTCATGGAGAGCATAGCTGGTGAGAGAAAGCTCAGCAGTGTGGACAACCTGAGCTACCGCAATGGCTCAAAGGTGAGGGTAAACCCCATCCGGTATGTGCCTGAGAACCTGGATGAGTTCCACCTTGACTACGACTATGTTTTCAAGAAACTCATCAGGGCGCGCAGCCTCGACATGCTCCCCTTCTATGAGTTTCTGAACAGACCTATAATGGCGGTGCTCACGCGCAAGGGATGCGAAAGCAACTGCATAGCCTGCGGAGGCTCCGAGTATGCCTACGCCAAAATATGCGGCAGACACCGCGTCGCCTTCCGCAAGCCCGAGATGGTGGTGAGGGACATACTCAAGATACAGGAGTTCAGGGCGCCGGCCTTTGTTCTGGGAGACCTGGCAATTGGCAGCCAGAAGTATGGCTTGCGCGTGCTGGAGCTTCTCAGAAGGGAGGGTGTGGACATCCCCATCATATTCGAATTCTTCACACCGCCACCGCGAGGCTTCCTGAGAGAGCTTGGCAGGAGTGTTAGCGACTTCACCATCGAGATGTCCCCCGAGTCGGGTGATGAGCAGGTGAGGGAGATAATCGGCAGGAAATACTCCAATGCCGCGCTTGATAAGATGATTGGCGACGCCTTTGACGCTGGTTGCAGGCAGTTTGACCTCTACTTTATGATAGGCTTGGGAGGCCAGAGCAGGGAGAGCATAGAGACGACCCTGAAGGTTGCCGAGAGTCTGGTTGAGCAGCACCGCGGCAGCAGGCTCCTGCCCTTCATCTCGCCCTATGCTCCTTTCTTAGACCCGGGTTCAATCGCCTTCGACAACCCGGAGGCCCACGGCTTTATCAAGTATGCACATACACTCATGGACCACTACTCGCTCCTGGACCGCGGACTCACATGGAAGGACCTCTTAAGCTACCGCACAACGCACCTGAGCAGAGAGGACATAGTCGACCTCTCCTATTCCTCTGCCTTGAGGCTTGCTCAGATAAAGGCAAACGCTGGATTAATATCTCAGGAAACCCTTGCCGAAATAGAGCGCAGGATAGCCATCTCAAAGGATATGATGTATTTTGTGGATGCGCATAGAAAGCAGGGAACTCTCGGGGAGGAGCAGGTTAAGGCTTCACTTCGCGAACTCATGGAAAGGCTCATGATAGACCGCAGGGAGCTGGACTGGTCCCAGGGGCTTAAGATGAAGAGAATGCTCGCCCTCTTCAAAAAGTTTTTGAAGAGTCTTTTTTGAGATTTTCTGCTCCAAGAAAGATATTTATACTACTTATACCATATAAACTACTATGACCACCAAGTCGATTAAATTGAGTGAGGAAACCTACACCAGACTGGTTGAGATAGCAGGTAAACTTCAGGCTGAGCTTAAAAGACGCGTTTCAATTGAAGATGCAATAAGGTACCTTATGGAGAAGAAAATAGGCGATCTTGCAGGATCCTGGGAAGTCAGCGACGAAGAGGTACGTGAAATTAAAAAATCGCTGAAAAGGGGCTGGAAAACTTGGAAACGCTGTGCTTAGACACAGACGTTCTGATAGATTTTCTGAGAGGAAACCCAGCAACTGCAAATGAGATACGGCAACTTGAAGATGAATTTGAACTTACAACTACCACAATAAATCTATTTGAACTTTACTATGGCGCATTTAAAACTGAGAAGGCAGAGAAAAATGTCAAATCTGTTAATGAGCTGGCAGGCAGACTTGAACCACTGAAATTCACCGATGAGTCAGCAGAATTTTCCGGAAGAATAATAGCTGAATTGGAGAAAGAAGGTCGTTTAGTGGATTTCAGAGATGCGATGATTGCAGGAATAGTGCTGGAAAATAATGCCTTGTTGTACACCAGAAACCTGAGACACTTCAGAAGAATAAGAGGAATCAGATTGTACGAGGTATGACTACGCAGCTCCCTCAGGTGGCGGCACCTCAACCACCGTAAGGCGTTTTAATCCGCGCTTTTCTCTGGCTTCGTTGATGCTGTGGGCAACCTCTTCGGAGGGCACAACCAGGGTGTGGACCTCCTCATCCTCAACGGCGGGGGTGAACTCTCCGCGCACCTCCACCACTTCGTACCTGCCGGGGTAGCGCGCTGCCAGCAGCTTCCCCAGCTTCCTTATCTTTAGCTTCAGGCGCTTATCCTCGTCGTCTGCCACGATACCTACAAAAACGAACTCCGCACGTTTGAAAGCCTCCTCCAGAAGGCGCTTCTCATAGTTCTCAAGCTTCTCGAAGCTTCCTATCACAGCGCTTTTGCCAACGTAGTACATGCACCTGAGCAG